>JBFWWA010000087.1:0-11506 GCA_050246455.1 Planctomycetaceae bacterium | reverse complement strand
GAGCCCTTCCCTTCGCGGCGTATTCATGCGCTGAAAGGCAAAACCGGCCTGGAAGCGGCCGGGTCCGACCGTTCGAGTCCGTCGATCAGAACCGGAAGGCCGCCGCCAATCTGTGCTGCGCAGTTCGGTTGTGGATTTCCCGGTTTGCCAGTAATGTCGCCTCAAAGGGCGTTCTGCGGGAGGGATGTTCACATTCGACCCGGCGGGGCGCAGGTTCAAGGGCAGACAGCTTCCGGAACGACAGGATTGATCCACTTGCAGGGGCAGGCCGAGAAGATTGCTGAAGCAGCCGCATTCCTGCGTTCGCGGTGGGAAACTTCGCCGCGCGCGGGAATGATTCTCGGAACCGGTCTCGGTGGACTTGCGGCGCAGATCGACGTCAAAGCAACAATTCCCTACGCGAACATTCCGCACTTTCCGGTGTCCACAGTTCAGTCGCACGCGGGTCAGTTGGTCTGCGGCATGCTGAGCGGCATTCCCGTGGTCGCGATGGAAGGAAGGTTTCATTACTACGAAGGGTATTCGCTGACGGAAGTTACGTTTCCGGTGCGTGTCATGCGCGCTCTCGGTGCCGAAATTCTGGTGGTGACGAATGCCGCCGGCGGAATGAACCCCAAATACTCCCTCGCCGACATTGTTCTGATCGACGACCACATCAATCTGCATCCCGACAATCCGCTGCGCGGCGTCAACGATGACTCTCTGGGGCCCCGCTTTCCCGACATGAGCCGCCCTTACGATCCGGACCTCCTGCGTCTTACCAGCGAGACGGCCAATGTGCTCGAGATCCCAGTGCATAAGGGCATTCTGGTCTCTGTCCCGGGGCCGAATCTGGAGACCCGTGCCGAGTATCGGATGCTGCGAATGATGGGCGCCGACGTCGTCAGTATGTCGTCTGTCCCGGAAGTCATCGTGGCCAATCATGCCGGCATGCGCACGCTCGGCATGTCGATTGTCACCGACCTCTGCTTCCCGGATTCGCTCGAGCCGGCCGAACTCGAGAGAATCATCGAAGTTGCCAATCGCGGCGGCGAGCGGCTCGCGCGCTTGATTCCGAAACTCTTCGAGCGGCTCTAAGATTCGTATTTGAGGAATGCTGGAGAGCAACGTTCAGCGTAATTCGCTCTCCTCATCCAAACTCCCATTTGCAATTGAATCGTAAACAATGACTGCGAAGTTTGAGAAAGTCTCGGGGGCCGATTTCCTCAAGGGTGAGCACGACGTGCTCCGCTTCTGGAAGGACTCCAGCATTTTCACCAAGCTGAGACGGAAGAATGCAGGTAAGCCGCCCTGGAGTTTTCTCGACGGGCCGATTACCGCAAACAACCCCATGGGCGTGCACCATGCCTGGGGACGCACTTACAAGGATGCATTCCAACGCTACTTCGCAATGAAGGGGCATGAGCTCCGCTACCAGAACGGCTTCGACTGCCAGGGTCTGTGGGTCGAGGTCGAAGTGGACCGCGACCTGGGCTACACCACGAAAAAGGCGATCGCCGAGTTCGGCATCGACAAGTTCGTCAACGCCTGCAAGCAGCGCGTCCTCCGTTTCGCGGCGCGGCAGACGGAACAATCGATCCGTCTCGGCTACTGGATGGATTGGGACGATCCCGAGCAGCTTCGCCGTCTCTCCGAAGCCGTCGGCACCGACATGCCAGTCCCCTTCACCGCCCCCAGCGGAAAGAAGGAAACCGGCAAGGCGGATGCGCTGGTTGCGCGACTCGGCAACCCGGAATGGGGTGGCAGCTACTTCACCTTCTCGACAGAGAACAACGAAACGATCTGGGCCTTCCTCAAGAAATGCTTCGAGCGCGGAAAGGTCTACCGTGGCCACGACGTGATGCCCTGGTCCGGCCGCGGCGGGAGCGCTTACAGCCAGATGGAAGTGGCGGACGGCCGCCGGCTCGCGGTGCACCGCTCCGTATTTCTCCGTCTGCCGATCAAGAAGCGCGACAACGAATACCTGCTGGTCTGGACCACAACTCCCTGGACATTGACTTCAAACGTTGCAGCGGCGGTCAACCCCGAGCTGGAATACGTTCAACTCAAAACGAAGCGCGACGGCGCAACTTATTACTTCGCAAAAGACAACCTCGATTTTCCCCGGCTCGCCCGCGAGTTCAAGGAGGGCTTCGGCCACCCCGAATGGTCGTGGCCCGCAAGTGTTCCCAAGCTCAAATCCCTCTCGCAAATCTTCAAGGAGCAAGGGGGCTACGAGATCACGGCCACGCTCAAGGGAGCCGAACTCGTCGGACTGGAATACACCGGTCCGTTCGATGATCTTCCGGCACAACAGACTCCCGGCGGCGTTCCGCAGGAGCCCGAACTGCTCGACCGGACCGGAATTTCCTGTCATCGCGTGATCGACGGCGGTCGCGACTCTAAAGGTTCTCCCAACGTCGTTGCTGGCGAAGGAACGGGAATCGTTCACATTGCGCCGGGATGCGGCGACGTCGACCATCAGCTCGGCGTGCAGCTCGGGCTCGTCGGCATCGCACCGCTCGATGAAGACGGCAAGTTTCTGGACGGGTTCGGCGAATTCACAGGCCGTGAGGCAATCGACCCGGCCACCGCAGAGCTGGTCTTCACGAAACTTCGCGAGAAACATCTGCTCGTCTCAGTGGAGGATTACCCGCATATTTATCCGCACTGCTGGCGAACCGGCGATGAGCTCGTCTTTCGTCTGGTCGACGAGTGGTTCATCAACATGGACTGGCGGGAGGAAATTCAGGAAGTCACGCGCAAGATCCGCTGGCTCCCCGACAGCATCAACGGCCAGGAGCGCGAGCTGGAATGGCTTGCGAACATGCGCGACTGGATGATCTCGAAAAAGCGCTTCTGGGGACTTGCGCTCCCCATCTGGCGCGACGAGGAAGGGCCCGAGAACGAGAAGGAGTTCGAGGTCATCGGTTCGCTTGCGGAACTCAAGGAGCGTGCCGTCGAAGGCTGGGACGAATTCGAAGGGCACACGCCGCACCGCCCCTGGATCGACAAGGTCAAGATCCGGAATTCGAAGACCGGCAAGCTGATGTCGCGCATTCCGGACGTGGGCAATCCCTGGCTCGATGCCGGCATCGTCCCATTCTCGACGCTGCAGTTCAATTCGAACCGCGAAGCGTGGCAGAAATGGTATCCCGCCGATTTTGTCACCGAATGCTTTCCGGGCCAGTTCCGCAACTGGTTCTACGCCATGCTCTCGATGGCGACGATGATGGATCAGTCTCCGCCGTTCGAAACTCTCCTCGGCCACCGCCTCGTCATGAACGAGGAAGGAAAGCCGATGCACAAGTCGGACGGGACGGCCATCTGGTTCGAGGAAGCCGCGGAGCAAATCGGCGTCGACACCATGCGCTGGATGTACCTCGCGCAGAACCCGGCGACCGATCTCCGCTTCGGCACGCGAAACCCCGATAAACCGGTTGTGCTGCAAACGCCGGACGGTCCGCTCGAAAAGACCCGGGAAGGGGTGCCGACGTGCGAGGTCGTCAGCAAGCCGGCCGACGAGGTTCGACGGCAGATTCTGATTCCGCTCTGGAATTCCTACGCGTTCTTCATCAATTACGCGCGGCTCGATGAGTTCGACCCTGAGGCCAGGCTCGTGCCGGTCAAGGACCGCCCGGAGATCGATCGGTGGATCCTGTCGAACCTGCAGGCGCTCTCCGAGACTGCCAACCAGGAGTTCGCCAATTTCAACACCCAGGAGGTTTGCCGAGCGGCCGGGAACTTCATCGATGATCTCTCGAACTGGTACATCCGCCGCAATCGCCGCCGCTTCTGGCGTTCCCGGGACGCCGGCGATCGAGACAAGCTCGCCGCGTACCAGACCCTTTACGAAGTTCTTGTCAGCCTCACGAAACTGCTCGCGCCGGCGATACCGTTTCTGAGCGAACGGATGTATCGAAATCTTCGAAGCTGGGACAAGTCCGCTCCGGAGAGCGTGCATCTGTGCGCATTTCCTGAACCGGATGCCGCCCTGCTCGACCCCGATCTCAACCTGCGGATGGCGACGGCGCAGCGCGTCGTCACTCTGGGGCACAAACTCCGCGACGATTCGAACCTCCGGGTCCGCCAGCCGCTGGGAGAAATGCTCTTCGCATGTGCGGATCCGCAGCGACGTGCCGCCGTTGAAAGCCTGGCGGAAGTGATCCGAGAGGAGCTCAACGTCAAGAAGCTGACGCTCCGCGAGAATATCGATGAGCTGGTGCAGTACACGGTCAAACCGAACCTGAAAACTCTTGGACCGAAGTACGGCAAATTGCTTGGTGCAATCGGCAAGCAGCTCGGTACGCTCACACAAGCGCAACTCTCCTCACTGCGCGGCGGAAACTCACTGGCCATCTCCGTTGACGGAAATGATGTCACGCTGATGCCGGACGATGTGATGATGACCGCGGTACAGTCGGCGGGGTGGGTCTGCGCGGACGATCAGGGACTGCAGATCGCCCTTTCGACGGAGCTGACTCCCGAACTCATCCGCGAAGGCATGGCGCGCGATCTGATCCGGCAGGTGCAGCAGTTGCGAAAGGATGCGGACCTGGAAATTGAGGACCGAATCCGCGTCTCCTACCACGATCAAGGCGGCTTGCTCGCCGACGTTGTTCGAGAGTGGAACGAATTCATCCGCACCGAAACGCTGGCCGACCAGATCTCGACGGCACCATCGCCGCACAACTCCGCGAAGCCGGTCGCGATCGGCGACGCGAAAGTTCTGATCTGGATCGAACGCGTGTCCGCGGCGACCTAGCACAATCATGTCCATCTCTCCCCTGCTCCACGTCGTTCTGCATCAGCCCGATATCCCGCAGAACACCGGGAACATTGGACGGACGTGCGTGGCCGTCGGGGCGAAGCTGTGGCTTGTGCGACCGCTCGGCTTTCAGGTCGACGAGCGGCACCTCCGGCGGGCGGCGATGGATTACTGGGAGCACCTCGACTGGGAAGTGGTCGACTCCTGGGACGAAGTCCTGGCGAAGCTTCCCGGCCGCCGCTGGTGGGCAATCACGAAGTTCGGCCAGCGAAACATCTGGGACGCGCAATTCGAGCGGGGAGACATCCTGCTCTTCGGCAGCGAGACGAGAGGTCTGCCGGATTCGATTCTGCGGGCGCAACCGTCGCAGAACCTGAGCTTGCCGATGCGTCCTGAAGTCCGAAGCCTCAACCTCGCCAGCACCGCGAATACCGTTGTGTACGAAGCCGTGCGGCAGTTCGGCGGAATTCCTGAGAGCTGAGCTGTACGGCCCGCGCTACTTCCCCCGTCCGGTAATCGGGTACGCCGTGTCCTGAAAGCCTTTGCCGCTGTGTTCGCCGAGCGGAACCAGGCTGTTGATGAAGGCTTCGTCTTCGGGAGTGATTTTCACGTTGAGACAGCCGGCATTGTCGTCGAACTGCTCCATTGTCCTCGGGCCGAGAATGACCGATGTGAGGATCGGATTCGCGAGAACCCACGCGAGTGCGAACTGCGACGTCGCGACACCTTTCTTCGCGCAGTGAGCGCCGATTTTCTGGGCGATCTCGATGCTTTCGTCGCGCAGTTCCGCCTGCTTCATCCGCGGATCGTTCCGCGCGGCACGGCTTCCCTCCGGAAACGCTTCACCCAGCTTGTATTTTCCTGAGAGAATTCCGCGTGCGAGCGGGCTGTACGAAACGACGCCGATCCCGTGCTCTTTGCAAAGCGGCAGCAGCTCGACTTCAATGTCGCGGTTCACGATGTTGTACAGCGGCTGCACGCAGATAAATCGATTGAGGTTCAGCTTGTCGGAGGTCCAGAGGGCTTCACAGAGCCGCCAGGCGCGGAAGTTCGAGCAGGCGATGTACCGGACCTTCCCGCTGTGCACCATATCGTCGAGTGCACGGAGCGTCTCTTCAATCGGCGTGTCGTCATCCGGAGCGTGGGCGTAGTAGACGTCGACGAAATCGGTATCGAGCCGCTTGAGACTCCGATCGAGCTCACGCATCAGGTGGCCGCGCCCCGAGCCCCAGTCGTTCGGCCCCTCGCCGATTTTCTGACGTCCTTTGGTGGCAACGACGACATCGTCACGCCGCCCTTTGATTCCCTTGCCGACAACCTTCTCCGACTCCCCGGCGTTGTACATATTCGCGGTGTCGAGGAAATTGATTCCCTGATCGAGAGCTTTGTGAATGATTCGGATCGAATCGGACTCACTTGTCTGTCCGCCGAACATCATGGTTCCAAGGCAGAGTGGGGAGACTCGAATGCCCGACTTTCCAATGCGTCGATAGTCCATGATGGTCCGATTCTACGAGTTTGCGGGAGGAACAGTGCCGAACTTGCCGGGGGGATCCGGCTTCATTTCCGCTGCATTCCGAGGCTCATCATACCCTCCGGCGCCCCTTTCGTCCGCATCTGCGGGCGAATCTGATCGCCCATATTGATCGCGGGAGGGTGTCTCGTTAAATTGGGGCCTGACTGAACATCGGGCAGCGCGCCAGACGGCAGCGCGTCCAATCCTGGTTTCGCGAGTTTTATTCCTCGCGCGCACAAAGCAGACGGACAAGGAGCGGCGGCGGTATGGGTGTGAAAAAGACGGGCAAAGGTCGACGCAAGCTCGGTCGAAAGAAGCGACGGAACCGCAGCCGGATCCGTCATCGCAAGGGCTAGTCGATCGCCTGCAGCGAGGTCGTATTCTCATTGGCGACCCGCTTCTGTTGCGCCGCGTTGCATTCGGTCCTCGAATGCCATTCGTTCGACGTCAAACAGCGACGGTGCGCGCAGAGAACCGCGCACGGTCGGGACCGCTCGTCTGCCCCGCCGGGGAAACCGATGAGGGCCTGGTTTCCGAATCGCTCAAGCATCGGGCAATCCACTGACTCCATCCGGGCTACGCGCTCGAGTTTCGGGCATAGCCCGTTTCAGGCTGTGACGTTGCGCTTTGTGGCAGAAAGTCACCCTTTGAGATCATCGTTTGAGGTGCCCCTCCGGGCGGGGGTTCACGAACACGTAAACACTCCCTGATCCTTGACTTTGCCGTTCTTGCAAGGGATGCTGGAGAAGGCTGATTTGGGCCGTCCCGGGCTCTTGCCCGCTGCTGTTTCTCGCCTACCGTGCCTCCGTCTCGCCTCGATTCTCCCCGAGAAATGAAGGTCTCGACATGCCGGTTTCGTTCAGAACCTCATGGAAGCTCGTTCTCGCGGCTGTTCTGCTGGCAATCACTCTGGTGAGCCCGGCTCTGCCGGCTGATCCGGCAGGCGACCAGAAACTCGCGGAGCTTCAAAAGCAGCTGGAACAGGCGAAAGCCGCCCAGGACGCGGTCCAGAAGGCCATGACTGCGGCCGAGACCGAATCGAAGACGGTCAAGGACAAGCTCGACAAACTGAAGGCCGATCTCGCTGCCTCACAAGCCGCCGTCGCCGAAGTTCAGAAGAAGGTTCAGGCGGAGCAGGAAGCCGTCACCAGGAAACTGGAAGCCGAAGCGGCCGAACTCGAGAAGCAGGCGGCCGAAGCCAAGGGTCGTCAGGACGCGGCCGCAGGGGTCGTCAAAGCGGCACAGGGCAAAGCCAAAGGGGCTTCCGACACGATCGCACGGCTCAAAGTCGAGATTTCCAAGGCCCAGGCCGCCGCTGCGGAAGCCGAAAAGAACTTGAAGCCGAAACAGGACGCCTCGACAAAGGCGCTTACCGACAAACAAGTGGCGGAACTTGAAGCGGCCGCCGCAGCGAAGGTGGTCGAGGAAGCTCAAAAACTGGCGGCCGCTGCCAACGAGAAGGTTGCTGCCGCACAGAAGGCAGCGACCGAAGCGGTCGCTGCCGCCAAGGCGATTGAAGACGCGCTTGCCGCCGCAAAGCAGACGCAAACGAAATCGGATGCGGACATCAAAGCAACCGAAGCGACCCTTCCGGCGATCACGGGCGAATTGACGAAGGCGCAAGAGGCGTTTGCGCTGGTCAGCTCTGAAGCGCTGATGAAGCAGAAGAATGCGGAGGCAGCACTCATCGGCGTTGGTAAGCTCGTCTCGTTCTCGCACAAAGTCGCGCCGATCTTCGCGAAGCGCTGCCTCGCCTGTCACGACGCGCGGACGGCCAAGGGACGTTTCAACATGGAGACGTTCGCGGCGATCATGAAGGGCGGCGAATCGGGAGCAGCCGTTGCCGCGGGCGATGCCGACAGTTCGACGCTTGTTGCAATGATCGAAGATGGCTCGATGCCGAAAGACGCCGATCCGCTGACCGCCGAGGAAATTGCGGTGGTCAAGAAATGGGTCGCCACCGGAGCGAAACTCGATGCCGGGTTCGGCACCAGCGAGCCGCTGATTGCGATTATGCCGAAAGAAACTCAGCCGATGCCGCCGGACGCGTATCGCGTTCCTCTGCCGGTCACCGCCCTCGCGTTCAGCCCTGACGGCCAGCAGCTCGTCAGCTCGGGTTACCATGAAGCGATTGTCTGGAGTCCCGAGAATGGATCGCTCGTGCGTCGGATCACCAACGTGGCGGAGCGTGTGCACGACGTGCAGTTCAGTCCTGATGGAAAACTGCTCGCCGTTGCCGCGGGAACTCCCGCGCAGATCGGCGAAGCGAAACTGTTCAACGCGGCTGACGGCAAACTGATGGCGGACCTGGTGCGCACCGGGGACTCCGTCTTTGCGGTGGCATTCAGCCCCGATGGAACGAAACTCGCGACCGGCGGAGCGGATCGCGCAATTCGCATCTACGAGGTTGCAACCGGCAAGCAGGTGCTTCTCATCGAGGATCATGCCGACTGGGTGATGGACCTCGCCTGGACGCCGGACGGCTCGAAGCTCGTCTCCGCGAGCCGCGACAAGACATCGAAGGTGTTCGACATGAAGACCGGCGACTCTCTGGTGACGTTCAACGGCCACGGCGAACCTGTCTTCGGTGCCAGTGTTTCTCCGGACGGAACGATGGCGCTCACCAGCGGCCGCGACAAGAAGATCCGAGTCTGGAACATCGCGGACGCGAAGGAAGTGCGAAGCATCGGAGGGTTCGGAGATGAAGTCTTCGGCATCTCCGTCGCGGCGGACGGCCGTGTCTTCAGCTCGAGTGCCGATAAGACCGCTCGGGTCAATGCCCTCGCGGACGGCAAGGAAGTTGTGAAGTTCGGCGAGCACAAGGACTCCGTCTATTCGGTCGCCTTCAGTGCTGCCTCCGGTCGCGTCGCATCGGGCGCATACGACGGTGAGATTCGCCTGTGGAACGTTGCGGACGGAAAGACAACCGCACAGTTCGTCGCCGCTCCCGGCTTCAAAACACCCGAAGCCTCAGCGGCCGTCGCGAAGTAATGGAACGGAATGACGAATCGTCAGCGGCGCGTTCCCTGCACGTTCACGCCGCTGCCAATGAGCAGATTTCGTTCATAGCTCCATCGGTAGAGCCGGCCCCCCTTCTCCGGGGGCAGTATCACAAGCTCGTCGTAGCCTGCATCGCGAAACCAGGTTGAGAGCTCTTCGACCGTATGATGATGCTGGTATTCGGGCGCGTACCAGTCGAAGGTATCGCAGAGTCGGTTTTCCGCGTCCGGATGGGCGCTGAAATTGACGATCTTGTTGAGCGTCCTGTTCGCGATGGGAATGCCGCCGAGAGTCGCACCGATGCGACACCACCGTTCGAGCCGGTCGTGCGACATCTTGACCGTTCGGCGGCGAATCGCGTCGTTGAGCTTCTCCTGCCACCATTGATTGCGCCGATACAGCCAGACCGCGAGCTTTCCGCCCGGTTTTACCATCTTCGCGACACTGTCGAATACTTTTCGCGTATCGACGTCGTGGTGCATGACGCCGATCGAGAACGCCGCGTCAAACGAAGCTTCCTCGAAGGGGAGTTGCTTGAGATCCGCCTGAACGAAATGGACGTTCCGATTCCCCGCGCAAAGAGACTTTGCTTTCTCGACGGCGGTGGTGTGATCCGCTCCAAGCACTGTGGCCCCGGCCTCGGAGCAAACCTTGCTGTATCGACCGCCGCCGCAGCCGGCGTCGAGAATGCGAAGTCCTTTGAGTGAACTCAGCGAAAACCCGGTCTTGGCCTGGAATGTGGCTTGGTCTTCGTCGTCATGTGCGACGTTATACCGGTTCCATTGCCGTCCGAAACTCGCCAGATGCTCCTGCTGAACGAACCGGGGAATTTCCGAGACGATGGGAAACTCCCGGCTGCAGGATGCGCAGTGAAGCGATTCTCCCGCCGGCTTTCGAACGAGCGGCACTCGGCATTCGGGGCATCGCAGCAGCGTGAGCAATTCGTCAGGGAGTTCCAAGAGAACGATCCAACTTCAGAGAGCCTCAGAATTCCGTCGTCATCCGGTCTTCGGCAAGATCGGTGCCTGGAAAGATGGCTCGCGCCGCGTCGAGTCCAATCGGATCATCCTCGGGCCGCGTCGGGTCGATGTGGACAAGGAGCAGCCTGCCGACCCCGGCGTTTTTCGCGAGCGTTGCCACCGTCGACGTATGGCTGTGTCCGGTCTTCTCCGACCACTCGGACCTGCTGTCGGGAAAATAACATTCGTGGATCAGAAGATCGACGCCACGAATGAATTCGTCATACGATCCGTCGACCGTGGTATCGGTGATGTACGCCATCGATCGATCTTGAAAATCGATTCGATATCCGGTCGATCCGCCGGGATGCCTGAGCCCGATGTGCGTGAGGATCCCGTTGCCGGGAACCGAAACCGTTTCGGTCAGTGCGACGTAATCGAACGCTGGCTCGATTGGAAAGACCTCTGTCGCGAAGAGATGTTTTCGCACGGCCTCGAGCGTTTCGGGCTTTCCGTGAATGCGGGCTCGCTTCACCGATCCGTTCATCAGCGGAACAAGAAAGTACGTCAGCCCCGCAATATGATCGAGATGCGCATGCGAGAGAAAAATCTCGACGGCATCCGTTTCCAGCTGTGCGGCAACGCGGAAGAATCCGGTCCCGGCGTCGAAGATCACACCGATTTCCGGGAGCATGACCCCCGCCGTGTGCCTTCGCTCATTGGGGTGGTAACCCCCCGTGCCGAGAAAATAAACGCGCATCGGACACCAGGACCGGTGAGTTACGAAAGGGTCAAACCATTCGCGTCGTGAATGCCGCCTTTGGAATCTCGATGCCGCCACCGACCGTTGAAGCCTCGATTACTTCGGCAGCTTTCGCTCGCGGATCCAGTCGGTATGAAACGTTCCCTCTTTGTCCGTTCGCTGATACGTATGAGCGCCGAAGTAATCGCGCTGAGCCTGCAGGAGGTTTGCCGGCAGTCGGTCGCGCCGGTAGCCGTCGTAATAGCTGAGCGCTGCGCTGAAACCCGGCGCGGGATACCCCAGTTCCACGGCCGTGGAGACGACTCGTCGCCAGCTCGGCTGCGCTTTCTCGATCGCCTTCCCGAAGAAGTCGTCGAGAAGCAGGTTTTCGAGATTCGGCGCTTTATCGAAAGCCTTCTTGATGTCTTCGAGGAAGCGTGCGTGGATGATGCAGCCCCCCCGCCATAACAGCGCGATCAGGCCGTTGTTGAGCTTCCAGCCGAATTCGGCCGCTGCGGCGTCGAGCTGCACGAAGCCCTGGG
>JBFWWA010000086.1:0-11588 GCA_050246455.1 Planctomycetaceae bacterium | reverse complement strand
GCATGTCGGAAGTCGCCTCGATCTCCGATCAGATCAAGCGGGTTGTCGCATCGGGCGTGCAGCTCGCGATTGTCTGCGGCGGCGGCAATATTCTCCGCGGCAAGGAGTTTGCCGCGGTCAGCGATGCGATCAATAAATCGACCGCACACTACATGGGGATGCTCGCAACCGTCATCAACGGGCTCGCGCTGCAGGACGCACTCGAAAACGCCGGAGTGCCGACCCGCCTGCAGACGGCAATCCGCATGGAGGGAGTCGCGGAACCGTTCATCCGCCGCCGCTGCATCCGCCACCTCGAGAAAGGGCGCGTCGTCATTCTCGCAGCGGGAACCGGCAGCCCCTTCGTCACCACCGACACGGCTGCCGCTCTCCGCGCCCGCGAGATTGAGGCCGACGTGGTCCTCAAAGGAACCAAGGTCGACGGCGTCTACTCGGAAGACCCGGAGAAGAATCCGCACGCGGTCCGCTACTCGGATATTTCGTTCCAGGACGTCCTCAAGCAGAACCTGCTGGTGATGGACAAGCAGGCGATCCACCACTGCATGGAGCACGGAATCCCGATCGTCGTGTTCAACTTCAAGAAGGTCGGCAACATCGAGCGGGCGATCGCCGGCGAACGGATCGGCACGCGCGTTCTCCCGGCGGAGCAGCTTCAGGCCGAGCGCGACGCCTGATTCCCGCAGCCGTCCTGCGGTTCTAAAGGCCCTGCTCCTTGCGCGCGGAACTTCTGGGTTTCCGCCGCAAATTGTGCGGGTCAGCTCGACTCTGCCTGCGCGCTCCCGTCAAAACTGCAAATCCGCCGGGCCGTTTCCCTCATGCCGGCGGGTCCGGCATGCCGATTATTGTGAATACGGCCTGCTCCGTTCGCCGCTCCTTTTCTGCGCGTGAACCAATCCATGTCGATCCCAACGATTTCCGAATCGCCTTCCCCTCGAGTGACATCGCGCGTCGCACGGCATCTCGGTGCCGGTACCGGATTCGATGGAACCTTTCCGGTCGGTTACGAGATTCTCTATGCACTCGGCGAGGGGTCGTTCTCCGAAGTCTGGAAGGTGCGGCAGCAGATGACGGGCCGCTTCGGCGCGCTCAAGCGACTGCGTCCGGAATGGCGTGCCCAGGCGGCAGCCCGTCAGTTGCTGCGGAATGAATCGGAAGTCGGCCGCGCGGTGAAGAGCGCGCATGTCGTACGCGTTTACTTCTCCGAAGTCGAAAGCGAGGATCCTTTCGTCATTCTCGAATGGCTGAACGGCACTTCGCTGGAAGAGATTCTCGCGGCGCAGGAGCGGCTTCCAATCCGAAAGGCGCTCTGGATCGCGCGGCAGTGCGCGGCGGGGCTCGCGGATTTGGAACAGCAGGGGTTCGCTCATGGCGACGTGAAGCCCGGCAACATTTTCGTCTGCGCTCAGGGAGATGTGAAGCTTGTCGATCTGGGCTTCGCACGACCGCTTCTGAGCGCCGGCGAAGGAACTCTCACCGGGACGCCGGAGTACATGGCGCCGGAATCGCTCTCTCCGGCCGAGTGTCATCCGACCGCGCGAGACGTCTACAGCCTCGGCGTGACTCTCTATCGAATGCTGACTGGGTTGCTTCCCTTCACCGGCGATTCCGCGTCCGCGACTCTGCGGATGCAGCGCGGCGCGCGACCGCTTCCGCTCAAGCGATTCTGTCCCGAAGCGTCTGTGGAACTCTGCGAGTTTCTCAGTCGGATGCTGGCCAAGCATCCGCTCCGCCGACCGACCGACATGCAGTCGCTGTTGCGCGAGCTCATCCGCCTCGAGCTCTCCACGTTGACCGACTGACTCGGTCCCCTGCCGCGCAATTCTCTTGCCGCGGAACGGCTTGCCCCCGCTCGCAACACCGTTGGCTCCCCTGCGCCGAACCGCTACGATGGAAGTTCGGCATATCAACGGGGATGATGCGACAGCGAGGCGGATAAAACGATGCGTGAACTGTGGCGGGAATTGGGAGAGGCCATCGACCGGGGGAGACCGGTCGTTTCGACAGTTCTCGTCGAGACGCGCGGCTCCACGCCGCAGAAGTCCGGCGCCTCCATGCTGGTCTTCGCCGATGGAACCCAAGCGGGAACGCTCGGCGGCGGCTGTGTGGAAGCGGAAGTGAAGCGACGCGCGCTCACGCTGCTGCACGAGGGAAGCCGCGAGATTCTGACGTTCCAGCTCGACAACGACTACGGCTGGGATGACGGGCTGATCTGCGGCGGCAGGATGAGCATGCTCGTCGATCCGGTGCGCGCGGGGGACGATGTGTCGTACTTCGTCGCGCTCCACAAGTTGACGACTGCCGGCGCACCGTTCACCGAAGCGATCATCATCGATCCGGAAAAATGCGGTGGAAACGCCGGCGATCGATTTCTCATCGTCGGCGGAACAGAGATCGCCGCCGCGCGCTGCACCGGTCCCGTTCCCGATTGTCTGATCGATAACCTGCGGCCCGAATCGGAACGACCCGGCCCGTATGTTGTCGAGGGAATTTCTTACTTGCCGGAGCTCAAGCGTTGCCGGCTTATCGTCATCGGTGCAGGGCACGTCGGCCAGAAAGTTGCCGAGCTTGCGGCGGAAGCCGATTTCGATATCTGGGTCGTCGACGATCGCGAGCAGTACTGCAACCGCGAGCGTTTCCCGAGTGCGTCGAAGCTGATCGTCGATTCGTTCGACAATTCGCTGACCGGACTCGAGGTCGACACCGACACTTACTGCATCATTGTCACGCGCGGCCACAACCACGATGAAGAGGCGCTGCTGCATCTCGCGGAAACACCGGCTCGCTACCTGGGAATGATCGGCAGCCGGCGCAAGATCAAGATGATCTTCGAGGACCTGCTCCGGGAAGGGATCTCGCGCGAATCGCTGCAGCGGGTTCATGCGCCGCTCGGAATCGATATCGGATCGCAAACCGTTCCCGAGATTGCCGTAAGCATTGTTGCGGAGCTGATTGCGCATCGAAACCTCGGCCAGCTTCCCCCCGCTCTTCGCCGTGCGAGTCTCGTCGACGAACTGAAAACCGGGATCAGGAATTAGGATCGGGACGTCACGTCGCCGCCGGCAACGGGGTGGAAGGTTCCAAAAATGCGACGCCTTGAAGCAACCCGTCGAGAATCCGCCATGACCCACTCTCCGAACACATCCCGCCGCCAGTTTCTGACCCGGACTTCGGGCGCTCTTGTTGCCGCGTCCCTGTGCGGACGTTTCTCGCATCCCGGATTGTTCGCGGCCGATCCGCCGGCGCGCCGTGCTACAAAATACATCGACGTGCACACGCACATCGGCACGACGTGGAACGGCAACAAGGAACTCACGCCGGCCGATCTGCTCAAGTGGATGGATGAGCACGATATCGAGAAGTCGGTGCTCCTCCCGCTCACATCCCCCGAATCGTCGAGCTTTCTGCTTCTGACGGAGCCGGCGCTGGCTGCCGCGAAGGAGCATCCGGACCGCTTCATTCCGTTCTGTTCGATCGATCCGCGAACCTCGATCGTCGGAGGAGCGAAGGGTTTTCGAAGCGTCATTCAGTCGTACGTCGACAAAGGGGCCAAAGGATTCGGCGAGCATAAAGTCGGCCTCGATTTCGACGATCCGCTGATGATGCAGATCTACGAGGTCTGCCAGGAAATCGGCATTCCGCTCCTGTTCCACATGGATGACATTCGCGGCAAGGACCGGCCCGGACTGCCGAGGCTCGAGCATGCGATCGCAACGTTTCCGAAGCTCAATTTCATCGGCCACGGACCCGGCTGGTGGGCGAGCATCTCCGGCGACGTCAAATCGCTTGGCGACTACCCGAAGGGGCCGGTCGCGGCGGGCGGAGCGATCGATCGTCTCATGGACAAATACCCGAACATCTACGGAGATCTCTCGGCGGGTTCCGGCTCCAATTCCATCAGCCGCGACACGACCTTCGGCCGCGAGTTCATGATCCGCCGGCAGGACCGGCTGATGTTCGGGACCGACTACCTGCAGCCGGGGCAGGACGTTCCGCAGTTCGCCGTCTTCGACGGCCTCAAGCTTCCCGTTGAAGTGCAGCAGAAGGTCTTCAGGGGGAACGCGGAGCGGGTTCTGAAGGTTTCATAGCCTGCGGCAACGTTTTCACCCCCGCGTAAGTGGCGGAAACGCAGCGAAGCGCCCCGCCGATTCGGGCAAGAGGCTCGCAGTCGATGCTCACCGTCGACCACTTCGGCAGCAGTTCCCGATAAACGGCGACTGCTGCCGCATGACCGGAATCGTCGACGTTCGCGTACTTCGGTATCAGAACGACGCCGTTCGCGAAGATGACATTCGTGTACGATCTCCAGACTTCGAAAACTCGCGGCGGCATCGAGACGCGCACGACCCGCAGCAGTTTGCCGTCGATGCTCACCGCTTCCAGCTGTGCGGCGTTCCTTTCGAGGATCTCCGTGTTGATCCGGTCGACGTTCTTCGTTGACGACGCCACGACGATGGTGTCCGCCGTCGGGAACGTCACGAACATGTCGACATGCCCCGTCATCTCCCCCACCAGAGGTTCGAGATAAACGACCTGCCGGGCGCCGAATGCGGATCGGAGCATCGTCTCCAGCTTCTTCCGGTCGAGGTCGCGGGCGGTGTTCTCGTCGGCCAGCTTGGAGGTCGTGACGAGCAGACCGCGTCCGTTTGAGAGAACATTGCCTCCTTCGAGAATGAGCGGAAGATTCTCGACCGGCAAACCCAGCAGCGAGCCAAGCGGCCTGGCGACGGCGTCATCATCGCGACGCGTGTCGGCGATGTAGTCGGGGTCCATCAGCCGAAACAAGCCGGGTCCTTTCTCGACGGCGATTGGTGCGAAGTCCCGCACCCAGCAGGTGTTGATTGGAACTGTTGCCACGCGGAGACGATCGGCGGGAATCTCCGCTTCCAGTCCCCGCTTCAAAGCGATGCTTCGTTCCTTTTCGGACGGCACGAGGATGACTGCGGGGATTCGGTCGACCACCGACTTCGCAACCGACAGTACAACCTGCTGAACCGGCGGGTCCACCTTGTCCCAGCCGAGAAGAAGGACGCGCTGCGTTTCGAAATCGGCCGGAAGTCGCGTCGAATCACCTGCCGGCTTCCCCGACGCCCGCTCCTGTGCGGGAAGAGGGGAATGGGACATCGACAGCAGAGCCGCGACCATGACGGCGGCAACACGAATCGCTCGCGAGATCGACATCGATTGTTCCGTTGCACTCGGAGGCAGGCGGTTTCGATTCTAAGCCATTCCGTCCGCACCAGCGAGCCGAGATCACGCGAGCGAAGCGTCGTCGATTTCACGCAGGCATTGCCGAATCGCCGGAGTTCGTTCAATGGTTGCGGGAAACGGAAGCGGTTCTGCGCCAAAGGTTGCATGCAATCTTTAGGGAAAGCACTGAAGTACAACGCTCGGGCGGCACGTTCGATGTTGGCTTGAAGTTCGAAGTCCTTCTTTCGACTCCGGGGCACGGCGACCACCCTTCGGGCGGTCACTCTTTGCCCCGGCCACGCGAATCCCATGAAATTCGAATCGCCCTCGTCGCGTCATTCTCTCCCCTCTCCCCGTCGGGAGTTTTGCCCAACACCGTTTCATTCTCTCCCCTCTCCCCGTCGGGGGAGAGGGTCAGGGTGAGGGGGCTGTGACAACAGCAACTCGTTGTGGGATTTGTTCGCGATCGAGTGCGCGTTGCGATCGGCTCGGGCGTTGGCCGCGTCGTTGCACTCGACCGATCACAGAGAGACTTCGTCGCGACCCTCTCTGCCTCGTCTGAGCTCGTCGCAGGCCGCAAGGGGCGAGGGTGAGTTTGTCCGGAATTCCGGTGGCACGCTCTGAGTTTGCGAAGCGCGTGGTGTAATTACCCGAAGATCACGCCCTTGGGAGGGCGTGCCACCCCAACGCTCTTGTCCGGGTGAGTCTGTCCGGGCGCGCGCTGTCGGCGTGTTCGCGGAATCGATTTCGAGTTGTGAAAGATCGCCGGTCCATGTGATTGCAGAACTGGAATTCGCAATCGCACTCACCGCGATTCCATCATGCGCGCAATTCGAAATCGGTCAAGGAGCGCTTCATTGAGATCTCACAAAGAACTCAAAACTCATGGATGTCTCATCCATGTTTCGCGCCTCATCCGCGGAACATGTTTCATGTCACAACGAAGTCTCAGCGCAGAGCGGCGAATTTGCGCGCAGCTCAGAGAGGTCGATCGGTACCGATCCAATGAAGAGAGCCCGCCGCGCCGGGAGAAACCGGCGGGCGGGCCTCGAGAGGTAGGACAAGGAGACTGACAAGAAGCTTTTCTCCGGATCATCGCCTGCTGAAGCTTCGCAGCAGGCGGTGTGGCCGGGGTCGAACCCGCGGTGCATCGAGCCCCCCGGACTCGGAGAGCGCCGGAGCTCATCTGCGTTCGACCCTCGACCAACCGGACGTTCCCGAAGCGGCCAACCCCGGGGTTCCCTTTCGCATCGCAAGCATCGACAACTCATCCGGCTGAGACAGCGTGCACGGGTGGCAGTCCCGGCATTCCCTCTCAGCCCAGCACGCACGGCGGGTCGTTCATGGCCGCCCTCCTGTGGAAAATGGTTGCGGAAAAACTCGTGACCGTTCTCTTTCCGTCGTCCCGAAAGCGTCAACATCAAGAATCTATCACGCGTCGATGAGGATGCTTCGAGTTTGTGCTGCGATCGAAGATTTGGGCAGCGCGACCCTGATCGTCGTACGCGGGGCGACGATGGGTCAAACTCTGACAGCGCCGCCGACGTGTGGGAGACGACCAACCCGGCATCGGGCTTGCGCAAGCCGCAAACTGCTTCGCCCCGCGTCGGCCACAACCCGGTCAGTTCATTTCCATGTTGCGAACGATCGCGTCGGCGGTGGAACGATTCGTCGCGAGTGGAACGTTGTGAACGTCGCAAACCCGCATCAGTGCGGAGACGTCGGGTTCGTGAGGCTGAGCGGTCAGGGGATCCCGGAAAAAGAAGACCGCTTCGATCTCCCCTTCCGCGACGCGGCCGCCGATGATCAGGTCTCCCCCATGCGGACCATGCGCGACGCACTGGATCGTGAGGCCGAGCTGATCCTGGAGAAGCTTGCCGGTGCTGCCGGTCGCAACGAGGGGCCTTGAGCGGAAAAAATCGACATGACCGCGGACGAACTCGAGAATGTCGTCCTTCATCCGGTCGTGGGCGATCAGCGCCAGCATGGTGAACTCCATCCCGAGCATGGGCCGTTTCAGCGGTCCTCATAGTACGCAAACTTCCGCTCAATTCGCACCCGTTCGCCGTGGGCCGGAACAAGCTCGTTGTAGCGACGGGCGAAGGCCTCTGCCTGACTTGCGGTGAGCGCGACATGCTTCACCTCGCAATTCGTTTTCACAATCCAGACTTCAAGCCGTCCCTTCTTCATCCGTCGCCGTCTCATGGATCGATCCGCAGGAACTGCGGCCGATTCGCTGACCACACGCGGCCTCCGCCAGGAGAATTGGGAGTCCCGGATGCATTGCTCAAAGCCCTCCGTCTGCGTTGGTGTTCTCAAGTCCGACACATACTGAACATATGTATATTACCATGGGTCCGGAGAGGATGCAACCAGGAATGCGATTCCGGTCAACGGGCGGGAATTCCCGGCGACCGGGTCTCCCAGAATTTCCGGGGAAAATGGCGGAGAAAAGGGATGCAGAACAGCTCAGGTCCGCGGGGACTTGGGAATTCGCAGGAAAATCTTATGGAGGAATCGTTGTCGGCATGTTCCAATCAATAAAGCCTCTCTTGAACGTGTTGTGTTCGGCCGATCAGTCCGTCCAACGACGTTATTCCTTTCTGCAGACGGCCTATCGGCACTCGACAATCTGTCAGGGATTCCTCGGCCAGTAATTGGGAGGATCGCTCGTGCTGCAAGTGACCCGAAATGCCAGCGCCCTTCTTGCCCGGTACCTCGAAGAAGCGGAAACGACCCGCAATTCCGCGATTCGCTTCATTCTCGATCGGGAGCAGTTCTCGCTCGAAGTCGACACGCCGCATCCCGGGGATGCGCAGTTCCGCTTCGGCGGACGCGTCGTGCTCGTCCTCGATCGACGCATCTCGGATTCGCTGGCAAACAACACGCTCGACGTCAAACAGACCACCGGCGGGCCGGCACTTGAGCTGGTTTGATCCGGCCGACTTCCGGAATCTCCCGTGAATCAAATCGACGCGCAGACGTCCGTCATTCTGCATTCCGAGCGGCGGGACGATCTGTTGCGGATCGTCGTCGCGATCGTGCTGCTGGCAGCTGGAACACTTCTGTTCTGGATCGAGGCGCCCGGTGCATCCCTGGTTCTGGTGATCGCCGTGGTGACTTTCGCCGTCGGGTCCATTCAGTACCTGTCCGGGTGTTCGTGGTGCCGTCTCGGCCCGGAGGGATTCGAAGTCTCGAATCTCTTCCGCAAAAGACGGTATGCGTGGAAGGACGTGCGCGAATTCCACGTCAGCCGGCTGGGGCCGCTTGAGTGCGTCGTCATTTCGCTGCGAGACGCGGAACCGCATGCGGAGCAGGAGTCCGCGGCTGCGATGCTGCACGCGATCACATGCGAATGCGCGATTCCGGACAGCTACGGCCTGCGTGCCGGCGCGCTGGCGGTGCTTTTGAACGAACGGCTGGCGGCGGCAACCGCAAGACCATGAAAAAAGGCGTTTTCCGAGTCCGACTCGGAAAACGCCTCAAATACTTAACGCTGAGATCCGGCAGTCTCACCACCGACCGCTGGACACGCCGTCGACTCCGGAATTCCGTCGCCGAGCGCTTCTTCGAGCGAGTTAGTCTTTGTCCTTCTTTTCTTTCTTCGAGATCGCGCCGACCTTGAAGCCCTTGGCGAAGGCGGCGTCGCTGAAGACGAGTTCGGACTTCTTCTCGCCTTCGGCCTTCTCGACCTTCGCTTTGCAATTGCCACAGCAGAAGGTGACCTTCACGCCATCGACTTCAGCGAACTGCTCCTTGTTGAGCTTTCCGCCGCTGAGCGGGCACTTCACGTTCTTGGCCTGGCCGGTGCCGACGAGTTGTGCGTTGGCCTTCAGTGCGAACTTGGCCGGCTCTTTCTCGAACGCCTTGGGGCAGTTGTCGCAGCAGAAGTAAACGTCTCCCCCCTTGTACTTCACGGCGTGATCTTTGGCTCCGGGCTGGCCGGAAACCGGGCAGACGATTTTGTATTTTGCGTCTTTCTCTTTTTCCTTCTCGTCAGCGCTGATCGCGACACAGGCAAAGAGCATAGCGACAGCGATCGACGCGGAAGTGACGAAGTGCTTCGACATGAGAGTTCCTTTCGTGGTGTTGAAAATCGACGGCAGCTCGATCAATGAACCGCGGACGTCCCGGGGAGGGAGGCCCGCGGCATGTTTCCGGGCAGGAATGTAGCCCGATTGTACGGGTCTGTACAGGCCGCCTTAGTGCGGCCGACAACGGCCCATAATACGCAAATGCTCCTTGATGCGTACAATAAAAATAGCCTCTTTTGTCAAAAATTTCAGTTTCGCCCGCCCCCCTTCCGCGAGCCGGAAAGTCGATGAAAAAACCAGATTCTTCCCGGCAGAGGGACCGGACGCTGCTCACCGCGGTCCTGCTGCTGATTCTGTTCGTCGGTTATCCGCTGAGTCTCGGCCCGGTGACCTGGCTCGACAAAAGCGGGCTGGTGTCGAGGCCTCTGATGAACGTCATCCTGTCGATCTACTACCCGATCGATCTGCTCTATCTTCATTCGAGCGGGGTGCAGAGAGCTCTCGACTGGTATCTCGATTTCTGGGTGTGAGAGATTCCCGCGGAATTGGATTACGAAGATGCACTGGTAATTGTGCGCAACACGGTTTCCGCACTCGATTTGGGTTTCGTCGTCGGATATCCTGTGATTGTCAGGCAGCGCCGGTGCGAGCACTCGAAACTCCGGAGGAATTTCCTGACGGTTCAAAGCGGGCCGAGAGGGGAGCGTGATTGTTGAGCGGCGACCTGGCAAGTGCATTCCGTAGTGCGGTGGGAATCGAGCAGCCAATTCAGGTGTCCGTCGTCCGGCCTCCCGACGGAGAGCCGACGGCGCAAACTCTGGAGTTCCCATTCGCGGTGTTCGGGCGCGGCGAAGATTCCGACATCCGCCTGGAAAGTTCCAAAGTCAGCTTCCGGCACGCGTATCTTCAGGTGATCAGCGGCCGCGTCTGCTGTATCGATCTGGGAAGTCGAAACGGAACCCGGTGGTCGGGCGGAACGGCGCACTGGGGATGGGTCAGCGCGAACGAAGCACTCGGCCTCGGACCGTATGAAGTCCGCCTTACCGGAAATGGACCGGCAACTTCCGCTGCAACCGCTCCCGACGATTTCAAACCACTCGATCGCTACCGCGATCAGCTGGGGCCGCTGCCGCAAGTGGACCTCGAGTTTCTGCACGACAACGCGCCGCAGCCGACGTGGTCGGTGAATCGCGCCATCACGCTTGTGGGGCGCGGACCTCAATGCAAACTCCGTTTCGCGGCGAAAAACATTTCGACCGTGCATTGCAGCCTGGTGCTTACCCCGACAGGGCTGTGGGTCGTCGATCTCCTCGGTCGCGATGGTACGAAGGTGAACGGCGAGAACATCCGCTGCGCGCCGCTGGTGCATAACGACGAGCTTTCGATCGGCCGCTACCGCATTGCGGTCCGCTACATCGACGCCTCGCAGCCGCACGAGCCGTCGAGCGACGCCGGCCCGATCGAGTACGAGGACGACATCGATTCCCCGTTTCTGGATGCGGCGCCGCCGCCGGAAGAGAAGAAGCCGCTGGAATGGCTGGGGAAGATCTTCCGCATTGAGGGAGAAGGGAACACGCTCATTGTAATTCCGGTCATTGACGGTTGCGGGTTTCGCTACTCGCAGCTGCAGACGGAAGCGAATTCGCTGCGCCGGAAGTTTGAGCTGAAGGAGTTCAAGAACCTGCTGATGGATCTGTCGCATCTGCATTACTTCGGATCGGAGCTGATCGGCGTGCTGATTGCACTCGCGCGAAAAACGACCGAAGGGGGAGGCAAAGCGGCAATGTGCTCTGGCTCCGACAAGATGCTGGAAGTTCTCAAGAATATGAGCCTGCTCAAGCTGTGGCCGTACTTCAGCTCGCGCGAGGACGCGCTGAGATCGATCGAGTCATGAACGATGCCATTCCGCACGGAGCACCCTTGCCGGATGTCTCGGTGCCACCGCCGGTTTCCCCGCCGGTTTCCGGCCGGCCGTGGGGCTTCTGGGCAACGCTCGCGTTCACGCTCCTGCTGCTTTGTCTCCACATGGCGATCAGCCTTGCGGCGATCATCGGCTACATGGTCGTCAAGGGATTCGATCCAAACCGGAACCAGATCGACGATTTCTTTCTTGAAATCTCGACCAACGGAAACGTGATCTCGGCCGTCTCTCTCGTTTCGGCACTCATCATTCCGGCGGGCTGCATCCTGTTTGCAGGGCTGCGACGCGGAATTACGATCAAGGAGTACCTGGGGCTCAAATCGGTCCCGGCCGTATCGTTCTTCGGCTGGTTGATTGCTGCGGTTGTGGGTGCGGGCGCGCTCGAAGTGCTGATGCCGACCGGCGAACTGCCGGAATTCATGGTGCGTGTCTACGAATCGGTCAGC
>JBFWWA010000085.1:0-11603 GCA_050246455.1 Planctomycetaceae bacterium | reverse complement strand
GCAACCGATCCGAGCGTGCTCAGTGCGTTCCCGGAGATCGGCGGGGCGTTGTTCCAGGTCAGATTCTGTTCGGTCCAGGCCGTGGTGCTTCCTGCAAGATTGTTCGAAACGGCGAATATCGATCCGCCGGAGGGACTTCCGTCGGTAACGAACAGACGCACTTTTGCACTTTGAACCGCACCAGCCAGGCCGGTCACCGAGAACTTCAAGTAGCCATTATAAGTGGGACCGCTCGAGCGGATGCGAATTGTCGTCGCGGTGCCGTAGTTGCTGCTCGTGCTGTCGGACCGCACGTGCGCATCGTGCGTTGCCGAAAAGCTCTGTGACGGGGTCGAGACGGTCACGACAAAGCTTTGAGAACTCGTCGCCGTGTTGACCGGGTTGACCACTTGAATTGTCCCGCTCGTGGTTCCCGCGGCCACCGTTGCGCGGAGTTGCGCATCGGAAAGAATGGTAAAACTTGCGGACGGCGTGCCGTTAAAGCGGACCGCCGTCGCCCCCGTGAAACCGGAACCGTTAATCGTCACTTCTGTGCCGACCGGTCCGATTGTCGGCGTAAAGGATGTGATGGCAGGGGCAGACAGCACAACGAACGCGGCCGAACTCGTCGTGGAACCTTCGGCATTGACGACACGGATCGCGCCGGTCGTTGCAGTGCTCGGCACAACCGCGCGCAGTTCCGTGTCGGAAATGATGCTGAGGTTCTGTGAGCGGACGTTGTTGAAGTAGACGTCGGTGACGCTGGTGAAGTTCCGACCGGCCAGCGTGACCGTGGTTCCGACCGTGCCGGATCCCGGCGAAAACGACTGAATCTGCGGAACGGCCGCCGCGAACTGGTGGGTCCATGCGGTCCAACCCATCAGCTTTCCGGGCGAGGCGTTCGCGTTCGTGGCGAAACTGGTGCCGTAGCGTGCATCAATGATCCAGGGAGTCCACTGGTCGTCCCCTTCGGGGAGGAAGTCATTGCGGTAAAGCCACTGCACGGCCCGCAGGAGCGCTCGGTCCTCCCATTCCCACGCGTCGTATCCGGCCCGATACAGAATCTCCGCTGTCACGACCGCAGCCTGCAAACCTTCCCACGGGTAACCGGTTTTTACCGGCGGCCACCGGTAGGATGCGCCGCGGCGCAACTCTTCCGGCATGACTCCATCGACGTCGTGCCCCTGAATCGTCGCGCCGACCGGATTGATTCCGACCGGATTATTCGGGTCGGACTGCCACGAAAGATCTCCGTAGTCGAACCCGGCGTAGGACGATCGATCGCCCAGCCAACCTTTGAAAACCTGCGCGACGCGCGCGAGCTCCTGCGCGTCATTGAGATAAACCGCGATCGCCGCGCGGCTCGCACCGGCCATCAGTCCGTGATTGTTCGGACGCGTTTCGTGATACGTCTGGACCGTGTATCCCGGTGAGTGGAGATCGGTCGTGAGCTTCCGCACGAGCCACGATCTGAAAATCGCATCCTGCTCGGGCGACAACCCGACGAGTCCCGCCGAAATGAGATACGGTGCAATGCCGCGCGAAAGCGTAACTTGCGGCCCTCCCTCCTCCGTCCCCATTGCGGCCATGACGTTCGTGCGCACTTGCGCCTTGTATTGCTCGTTTCCAAGCCGCACTCCGACGATCGCCTTCGCGAGCGTCAGCACGTCGGCGTTCGAGTCGTAACTCGACAGATCGGGTGTGCCGGTGCTGCCGCTTGCAGCTGTTGCAATTGTGTTCCACGCGGCGCCGCTGGTCGGAAGCTGCAGAATCTCTTCGGGGGAGATCCAGACCGCATTCGCCAGGAGCGACAATTCCGTCAGAGAAGCGGAGGTCGACGCGACGTCCGACTGCAAACTCGTGGAGCCGGAGTCAAAGGCCGTTGCAGACAACAGGACTCTCGACTCGAGTGCGTCGATCTGTCGCAGTCCGCCGCGACTGCGGCTGCGCCGAGCTTTCGGAGGTTGAAGTCGGCGGCGGACGATTCCCATCCAATGCGAGTAAAACATCGAGCGTCCTCCAGAAGAAAACCCAGAGCGTCCTCCATGATGGAACCCGCTGATGCACGCAGAGTACGCCCGTTTCCAGCCAGAATTCAACCACGAATCCGCGAAATCAGAGGGACTACTGATGGTCGCTTCGGTTTCCCGCAGGCGTTCCCGCACGCTATGCTCCAGGTGGGCAAACCGTTGTGACTGTCACTCAGTTTTCCCGACTCTGATCCCCCCGGCGAAAGCGGCGTTAATGGCGATCGTTGAAGCACAGTGCGTGATTGAAAAGGAGCGGAGCGAGCGCGCCGATCGCATCGTGCAGGAATTGACCGGGCGTTCGCGCTCCGACGTGCGAGGACTCTTCGACAACGGCTGCGTCACTCTCAACGGCGAGCCCTGCCAGGAGGCGGGGCTCATCGTCAAGGAAGGGGATGTGGTCGTCGTGCGGCACGACTCGCATCGCCGCTATCATGAAAAGCCCCGCGCCCGTGGCGAGAACATCTACCGGCTCGTCTTCGAAGACCAGCATCTGCTCGTCGTCGATAAGGCGGCAGGGGTCCTTACCGTCCCGACCGAACGGGGCGAGACAATCACGCTGTTCGATGCACTGTCGAAGTACCTCCGCAGCCGAAACCGGCGCGGCGAACCCTCCGTTGTGCACAGGCTCGACCGCGCAACGTCCGGCCTCCTCGTCTTCGGAAAGAACCCGCAGGTCGCGAAGCTGCTGCAGTCGCAGTTCCAGGTCCGGAAGGCGGAACGGGAATACGCGGCGATTGTCGCCGGCAACGTCGCGCAGCTGGAAGGAACGTTCGCCAGCAAGCTCGCGACGACCAAAAGCCTGCAGCGCTATTCCGTCCGCGAAGGTGAAGAAGGGGAAGACGCGGTCACGCACTACAAGGTCGAGCAGAAATTCCGGAATGCGACGTTCGTCCGTGCGTGGCTGGAGACGGGACGGCGGAACCAGATCCGCGTCCACTTCGCGGAAGCGGGGCATCCGGTTCTCGGCGACGACCGTTACCGCTCCGACGAGGCGCACCACCCCGGCTGGAACAGCCGACGACTTGCACTGCATGCGCGCGTTCTGGGTTTCGAACACCCCCGCACCGGAAAAGAGATGCACTTCGAATCGCCGCTGCCGATCGAATTCGAACGATTTCTCGCAAACCAGCGGTGAATCGCGCTCGACGACCATTCCGATCCTCTTTCCCCGCCGGGAGTGAGGGGGCCGCGCGCCATCGACTTGCGCCGCTTGTCCGACGTCCGCTACACATCGTCATCGACGCAATCAGACGATTGCCGAGATGTCGATCGCGAGCAGTTGGCGGCCTTCGCCGGAATGTGGGGAATCGATAACGACGGTGCGGCCGTCGGGGCTGATGCGCGGGTGCGTGTCGCAGCGCCATTCGCCGGTGTACTCCGGCGCGGAACGAAAATGCCCGAGCGGCACCACGCGGCCGGTCTTCACATGGTAAAGATACGGATTCTGCAGCCGGTCTTTGTCGGGGTACGTGTCGTTGAGCACCCAATCGCGATTCGGAAGATACGTGCAATGTCCATCCGTCGTCATCGCTTCCGGTCCGACTGCTTCGATGCGGTCCGAGCCGTCGTGAAACAGGTAGAACCGGGCCCCGTGCGACCGCTGTTTCGAGAACGCGAGAATGTGTTCGGAATCGCGCCAGATGAAATGCGAGGTGAGGCCGTTGTCGTCGAGGATGCGCAGATCTTTGCCGTCGAGACCGGCCGTGACCATGCGTGTCTCACGCTTCGTTCCCACCTGCCAGCGGTGCAGAAAGACAAACCGCGAGCCGTCGGTGTTGAAGAGAAGATGATTGAACCAGTGCTTCGCGTTTCGTGAACTCGGCAGCGGCTGGCCGAAGGCGACGACGTCGGCGAGCGAAAACAACAGTTCGTCGCGCCCTGTTTCGAGATCGATTCTCCAGATGCCGGAATCCTTGGGAGCGAGCACGTCAAAGTTCGGATCGGGAATGCCGTTGTAGCCGTAGCCGGGACGCGTATCGCCAAGCCTGCGGAAGTCGGCCGAAATGCCGGTCCGGCCGTCAGGGCTGAGGGCATAGATTGCGCGCGGGATGGTGCGGAGCGCGCGCGTCTTCACGTCGAGAATGCGCGAGACGTAACTCGAACCATCCCGATCATTCCAGAGAACTTTCGTCTTCGAGCCCGGAATCCACTGCAGCATACATCCCTGCTGCCAGCACCAGGCGGTGGACTGGCCGAGTTCGATCCAGCGGTCTTTCTCTTTGAGATCGACCATTCCGACTTTGATGACATCCTCCGGCTTCGGCGAACGATGCTCGAATCCGACTTCCTGCCCGAGGACGTATCGGCTCGTCGGATCGAACTCGAGCTTGTCGTAGTAGCCGAACCAGTGATGTTTCGGTCCTTTGGTCATCGTTCGCACCGGCGGCAGCTCGGCTCGAAACGCAGCACGGGCAGGACGCGACGCCCCCGCAAGCGAGACCCCCGCTGCCACCGCACCCGAAAGAAAACTCCGCCGCGTGATGCTTCGTTGATTCATGGTTCAAGTCCCGTAGGAGGGTGAGCTCCGCCGACCACGTCTTCTCGTCAATCAAACTGGTGGGCCGAGCTCACCCTACAGCTGTTGAGCGCTCATCGCGAAACACAACGATTCATTCGGGTACAAGATGGTGCGTTTCGCTTCGTTCAACAAACCTTACCCAGAGCGTTCGATCCAATCCGGAAGCTGTTTGACCAGGCGTTCCATAATACTGGCGGCGCTCTGGTGAAACACCTGAATGTTCCCGCCGTACGCTTCGCCGCCGGAGCTGCCGACGAGATCGGAGACTGCTCGAAGGATGAGCGTCCGGACGTTGTTTCTTCGCGCGACCCACGCGATGCTGCCCGACTCCCAGTCGCCGACGATCGCGCCGAACTCGCGGTGAAGCATCGGAATTTCATCGGCGACAAGGTCACGATCGCCGGAAACCATCAGCGTGCGAATTGCCTCGTGCGGATACGGCGGCACGCACCAGTCGAGGTCGATCTCGGTCGAGTAGTGCGCGACGTGGGCATCGTGATCCCCCATTTGCTCGTGAATGTCGTAGACGATCGTTCGTTCGACGAGAATCAGCGCGCCGCGATCGACCTGCCCATCGAAACCGCCGCATGTTCCAAGGTTCACGATAAGCGACGGCGCGCAATGATCGATCAAATATTGTGCGGACGCTGCGGCGGCAATTTTTCCCCATCCGCCGTGAAAGAAAAGGACGGGCAGGGCTGGCTCGCCGATATCTGCGATGAAGCAATCGCCGAGCGGCGTCGACTGCGCTTCGTGATGCGGAAACAGCGTTCGAATTGCGCGCCACTCGCTGTCGGCCGACACGATCACCACCACATCCGAGCGCGCAGGGGGACGCAATTGCGGCGATGTCGACATCTTTGACTCGTAGACTCGTAGGTTGGGCTATGTCTTCGCGGCCCGCCAGGATTGTCTATTGATTCTGGTGGACACGGCCGACCCGACGTTACGTCAGCGACCAGCCGGGGCGGTACTCGCGCGTGAGGAAGCGTTCCGCTTCCGGGGCGTTCGGGATCTTCATGGTCTTTGCATCCCATTCAATCCGTGTTCCGGCGCGGTAGGCGACGTTGCCGAGATGATTCGCCTCGGTGAGCGGACCGGCATATCCGAAGTGGCACGTCGTCGGCGCGCCGGTCTTGCAGGCGTGAATCCATTCGGCGTGATGGCCGATCGATTCGGGAATCGACTTCGCCGGCTGCTGGTATGGCGAGAACTTCTCGAGCTTCTGCCCGTCGACGAGGAGCAGATGCTTGCTGTAATCGGCCAGAAGCGTCGCTTTTTCGCCGATGAACAGCGCTCCGCTCTCCCATTGCGGAATCGCGCCGTCGGTCCAGAGCTTCGGCTTGTTCGCCCCCTGGTACCACGTCAGCTTGACCGGCGCGAGGTCGCCGCGCTGGCCGTATTCATACGTCGCCTGCATCGATGCCGGTGCAAGCTCCGGATGCGGCGGTGGTCCCTGCGCTTCGATCGAGCGCGGCGCATCGAGCTTGAGCGCCCAGAACGGAAGATCGTTCCAGTGGCTGCCGAGGTCCGACATCGTCCCGCTGCCGAAATCCCACCAGCGGTACCATTTCGGACCCGGGAAGTAGACGGAGTGATAAGGCCGCGGCACGGCGGGACCAAGCCAGAGATCCCAGTCGAGCTCCGCCGGAACCGGCTCGGCGGTCGTCGGCCGTTCCGTGACTGAGACGATATCGTTGTACTTCTTTGCGTCCGCGGGCGATTGCAGTCCCCACGCGCGCCCGACCCAGACATGCGCCTCACGCACCGAGCCGAGCGCTCCGCTCTGTACGAGCTCGACGACGCGTCGGTAATTGCTTCCGGCGTGAATCTGCGTCCCCATCTGCGTCGCGACGCCTGCCGTCTTCGCCGCTTCGGTGATGATGCGCGTCTCGACGACGTTGTGCGCGAGCGGTTTCTCGCAATAGACATGCTTCTTCCGCTTGAGAGCCGGAAGGGTCGCGAAGGCATGCGTGTGTTCGGTCGTACTGACGACGACGGCGTCGAAATCGTTGTCGGAAAGTTCGTCATATAGTTTGCGGAAGTCGCGGAACTTCTTCGCACCGGGGTAGCTCTTCCTCGCTTGTGCGAGGTTCTTCGCGTTGACGTCGCAGAGGGCGACGATGTTCTCGCTCCGCACATCGTGCAGATTCCCCGCCCCGCGTCCGCCGCAACCAATCACGGCGATATTCAGCCGTTCGTTCGCGCCGCGCGCTCGAAGGAACGCCGGAGCGGCCAGCGTGCCGGTACCCGCGATGGTCAGTGCCCGGAGAAAGCGGCGGCGATCGAGATGGGCGGCTTTGCGATTCGACTGCGGCATCGGTCTCTCCCGGGAATGAGATGAATCGACTTCCGCACGGCATCGTAACCGCCGCGTCGTACCGGGCTCAAGGGGAGGGAAGGCTACGGACTATCGGCTGCCGGCTGCCGACTACCGGAGGGGTCAGAAAGGTCTTCCGAGGGATATGCAACGCTCGGCATCTTAAAAAATTCGCAACGACCGGTCGCTTCGAGTAATCTGTCTCTCAGGTCCGTACATCCATCTGGGAGAGCAGAGATGTCTACGCCGGAATTCGAACTGCCGCGCCGCGAGTTTCTGAAAGCCGGGGTCGCTCTCGGTGCGGGAGCAGCTGGAATCAGTTCCACGCTCTGGCAGAACGCGGCACACGCTGCCGATGCTCCGAAGCAGACGACCGCCGTCCCGGCCGACTCATCGAAGATGCTCGAAAAGCCCTTCGGCAAGACCGGCTGGACGATGCCGGTCCTCGGCATGGGTGGATCGGCGATGATCCAGCAGTGGAAGAAGGAATACGGCGTCGGCGTCCTCCCCACCGAGGAACGGGTCGCAATGGTTCGCCACGCCTACGACCGCGGCGTCCGGTATTTCGACACCGCGCGCGTCTACGCCGAGAGCGAATCGATCATGGGGAAGGGGCTCCAGGGGATTCGCGATAAAGTCTACCTCGCGACGAAAGTGGCGGACCCCCGCCCCGAGCAGACGCGTGCGAGCATCGAGAAATCGCTCAAGGAACTGCAGACCGACTACATCGACTGCGCCCAGATTCACAGCCCCGCCATCGAACGCGTCGGTTTCGCAGGAGCGATGAAGATCCACGACCAGCTGGTCAAACTCAAAGAAGAGAAAATTGTCCGCTTCATCGGCCTCACGACGCACGTCGTCTTTGAAGACGTGTACAAGATGATCGCGACCGGGGCCTTCGATCAGGTGCTTCTCGCCTACGCCTATTTCAATCGTGGCCTCGACACGATGCTGTCGCATCGCAACCTGCAGCATCGGAACATGTGCCTCGCCAAGGCGCACGAGCTCGGCATGGCCATCGTCTCGATGAAAGTGATGGGCGCGGGGGTCTTCAGCCACAACGCCGGCAACCTTGTACCAGGTTACGACGCGGAAGCGATCAAGCGGCTACCGGGCGCAGCGATCCGGTGGGTGCTTGATGACGAACGGGTCTCGATGCTCAACATCGGCATTTCGATTCCGAAAGACATCGACGACAACGCCGCCATCCTCTCCGGCGACCTCAAGCTCACCAACGAAGACCAGCGACTCCTCGCAGAATTCTCCGCGAAAGCGTACGACGCAAAACCGTTCAGCGAAATGAAGGTGGTGTGAGGGGGAACGAGGCTACGGGCTACCGGCTACGGGCTACCGGAAAAAAATAAAAGGCGAGCCGGGGGTGTCAGCCCCCGGCTTTTTTCGAGCGGCGCAATGTATCGTTCGCGCGTCAACAAACAAACGGCGGGCTCACGCCCACCGCTCGCAGGAGAGAAACTCGCCGAATTTGTGTGCAGACGTCTCTCACCGATTGCAAGAAACGTCCACGTCGAAGGAATGCCTGATGGCAAGAACCGTTCGTGACCGCTCGAAGAAGGTAATCGGCGCCGGCAAGTATCTGCGGCTTGTGAGCAAGAACGGCTGGGAGTTTGTCGAGCGCATCAACGCGACCGGAGTCGTTGCGGTTGTTGCGATCACTGATGCGAACGAGATCATCCTTACCGAACAGTTTCGCGGTGCGGTCGGCAAGCGGGTCATCGACCTGCCGGCAGGACTCGCGGGGGACGTGAAAGGTTCCGAATCGGAGGATCTGGCAGTCGCTGCGCGGCGCGAGCTGATCGAAGAGACCGGGTTTGATGCCAGGCGATTTGAACTCCTCGCACATTCCCCGTCGTCTCCCGGACTCACCACAGAAATTGTCACCTTCTTTCGCGCCAAGCAGGTCCGGAGAGTCCAGGACGGCGGCGGCGGCGATGGCGAGGAGATCGAAACGCATCTCGTCAAACTCGACAAGGCGGCAGCGTGGTTCCGCCGGCAGTCACGGCTCGGCAAGCTCGTCGACTGCAAAGCGCACGCCGGCCTCCACTTCGCAAGCCGCAACCCGAAACGCCGCAAGAAGTGACCTGCGCGGTGAATTCAGGGCAATTGTCCCATGACGAAATTCTCGACTGGCGATACCATCCCGTCTCAGCAGCTGACGACAATCCAGTTGCAGCCGGTGCCCATTCCGGATGCCGAAAGCCTGGTGCACCTGCAGTTCCGGCGCTTCGCCGGTTGCGGCGCGTGCAATCTCCATCTGCGGTCGATCGCGCGGCGGCATGCGGAAATCGTGTCGGCGGGGGTCCGTGAAGTGGCGGTCTTCCATTCGCCGGCCAGTGCGCTGCTGCCTTACCAGGACGATCTTCCCTTCGCGGTCGTGGCGGATCCGGGGAAAACCCTCTACGCGCGATTCGGCGTCGAATCGTCGATCTGGTCCGTGCTGGCACCGCGGGCGCTTCTGTCGTTCCTGCGCGGATTCCTGACGCTCAAGAAGAAGCCTGCTCCACCCAAAGACGGCGAAAGCATCATCGGGCTGCCGGCCGATTTTCTGATCGGGCCTGATGGGCGGGTTCTCGCCTGCAAGTACGGAACACACGCCTACGATCAGTGGTCGGTCGATGAGATTCTCGCTCTCGCCCGCCAGTTCGCGGGACCTTCGGAGAATTCGGGCTAACCGCAATCGATCGCGAAATATCGAGGAGAGCTCGCGCGGCAAACAGAGCCCGCTCCAGGGATTGGGACGAATCCCGATCCCCCTGCATTTGCCGACCGATCAGCATGGTAAATCTTGCCTCTCCTTTTTATTCTCCGTGGTGCGGTGCTCGGCCATTACGGAAGGTGTCGGCCGTGTCGCAGATTCCAAGAGCCGGTGGGCACAGCCCACCCTACGAGTGGTCTCCGAGGAGCAGGTCGTCGCTCATGTCGAGTGTTGCAAAATCGAATCGTTTGAAACCGAAAGGGAGCTACGGCGCCGCCGACATCGAAGTCCTGGAAGGACTCGAAGCGGTCCGTCGTCGCCCCTCGATGTACATCGGCGGCGTTGACGTCCGGGGCCTGCATCACCTCCTCTGGGAAATCGTCGACAACTCGGTCGACGAGTATCTCGCGGAGGCGTGCGACCGGATCACCGTCACACTCCATAAGGGGGGCGAATCGCTCACCGTCTCCGATAACGGCCGCGGCATTCCGGTCGATAAGCACCCCAAGCTCAAGAAGCCGACGCTCGAGATCATTCTCACCACGCTCCACGCCGGCGGAAAATTCTCCGACAAGAACTACGCGCGGAGCGGCGGCTTGCACGGCGTTGGCTCGTCGGTCGTGAACGCTCTGGCGGAAGAACTGGTTGCGACGGTGCACCGCGACGGGCACGAATGGGTACAGAAGTTCAAGCGCGGCAAACCGACGACCGACGTCAAGAAGGTCAAGCCGTTCCGCGGACACGGGACGACGATCTTCTTCCGCCCCGACGCGGAAATCTTCCGCCGTGTGCAGTTCAACAGCGAAATGATCCGCCAGCATCTGGAAGACATTTCGTACATTCACGGCGGGCTGACGATCGTCTTCATCGACGAGGTGAAGAACGAGAAGCACGAACTGTCGCACGCCGACGGCATCGTCGCTTACCTCGATAAGCTCACCGCCGAAAGCCAGAAGAAGGCGGTCCACGAGCAGATCTTTTCCGCCGAGAAAGACGAGGGCAAGACGCGCATCGAGCTCGTGCTGCGCTGGACCGAAGCCGCCGACGAGCAGATTCGCAGCTACGTCAACGGCATCCGCACGCACGCCGGCGGAACGCACGAGGCGGGCTTCCGCTCCGGCATCGTGAAGGCCGTCAAGAACTACATGGACGTGCACGACATCAAGACGAAGGGGCTCACAATTTCCGGCGAAGACATCCGCGAGGGATGCATCGGAATCATCTCCGTCTTCCTCGGCGATCCGATGTTCCAGGGACAGACGAAAGACAAGCTCAACAACCCTGAGATGTCGGGACTCGTCGAATCACTCGTCCGTCCTTCGCTCGAAACGTGGCTCAACAATAACCCGACCATCGCCGATGCAATCGTCGGGCGGATTGTTCTTGCGGCCCGCGCACGGCTCGCAAGCCGCGACGCCGCGAGCGAAGTCCGCCGCAAGAGTCCGGGTTCGCGCAAGACGAATCTCCCCGGCAAGCTGCTCGACTGCCGCTCGCACGAAGCGGACAAGTCCGAGCTGTTCATTGTCGAAGGGGACTCCGCCGGCGGCACCGCCGCGATGGGTCGCGACAACAAGACGCAGGCCGTTCTGCCGCTGCGGGGAAAGATTCTCAACACCGAATCGCTCAACGTCTCGAAAATTCTCGACAACCAGGAAGTGAAGGACCTGGTCGAGACTCTAGGCACGGGTATCGGACCGAACTTCGATATCCACAAGCTCCGTTACGGCCGCATCATTCTGTTGATGGACGCCGACAGCGACGGCTACCACATCACTACGCTGCTGCTGACGTTCTTCTTCCGCCACATGCGCGAGCTCGTACTGCAGGGAAAGCTCTACATCGCGCAGCCGCCGCTGTATCGCCTCGTCACGTCGAGCCAGACCTTTTACGCTCAGGATGACGCCGACAAGGATAAGAAGCTCGCGGAGATCGGCGAAAATCGGAAGGTCGATATCTTCCGCTTCAAAGGACTCGGCGAAATGGATGCCAAGCAGCTCAAGGAAACGACGCTCGATCCGAAAGTCCGGACGCTGCTTCTCGTCG
>JBFWWA010000084.1:0-11627 GCA_050246455.1 Planctomycetaceae bacterium | reverse complement strand
ATGGTAGGTATCGGTCGACGAATGAAAGCCGATGAAGCCATGCCCCTTCTGCTTCAACCAGTCGTTAAGGAAGTATTCGAGATCGGGTTTCGCGATCGCCGGGTCTTTCATCCCCTTCGCCGACGTGGTGTAGAACGCGACAATGTCGTAGTTTTTCAGATTCTCCCTGGTGAAATCGGCAGCGCTGTCTTGCGTGCAATGAATCGTGAAGAGTTCGGACTGCTGGCCGAGCTGCGTCATCGCAATTTCGGCGGGAGAGAGCTTCGCTTCCTTCCGGTTGACCGATCCGTGCCGGAAACCGGCGCTCTCGGTGACGAAAAGAATTCGTACCTTCTTTTTTGCATCCGCAGCCTGCGCGCGTTCGAGCGACGCACAGGCAGACAATCCGGCAAGAACGATGCAGAGCAATTGTCGGCGATTCATCGCGGCGGGTTCCTCACGGTTTGAGCAAATGGCGGGCTGAAACAGTTCTGGCGGTTTAAGCAGACGAGACAATCCCGTTGCGATTGCCGTCGTTTTGAGAACCAATTTCGCCCGGACGTGCGTGTCGCGAAGAGTCTGCGTGATTGCGGATTCTCTTCGGTCGCGCGCGCCGTTCGGGCCTGTGCGGCCATGGGTTACATCATCGCTATTTTACGCGCAAGTCGGGCTGGACGCAAAAGTCTTCGTTCCGGCGCAAGGACCGGGAATCCAACGCGGTTTCGCCGAGAAATCGACGGAATTCGGGTTCACCCGGGCGATATCTCATCAACACGTCAGCGGGAAATGAATTGCGAACGGCCCGCTCGACGGAGGCTTGCAAACCCCTTCTCCGGCGCGGCCGTTCGCAGTGCGATGTCTCGTCCCATCCCTTCCAACTCGAACATCTGAAACGGAGTCGAACGATGCTTTAGCTTCGGTCAAATCGTGGAGTTGTACGAAGATTAACAGGAAGGCGGTTTCTAAGATGGCCTGTGAAACCAGCGCGATTATTCCGGCAGCGACCTTGCGGCCGCAGCCGCTCCGCAGTAGTTGTAAACGGCAGAGCCCGGGAGTTCGGGGCCGATCGGATTACGATTTCGCCGGAACTGCCCGGCGCGGCCGCGATGTCGGGGGTAGATTTCGGGCAGAGGAGCGAGGACGTGCTCCGCCTGCCCTCGTTGCCAGGTCTTCAGGAAATCGCTGTGCTGCCGAAATCACGATGCTAACGGCGCGATATCAACGGCAGCAGCAAGGAGTTGTGAAATGAGAAGCTGGATGAGTTTGCTGGCGATTGGTTGCCTCTGCGCAGCAGGTGCAGCCGCGACGGCGGACGACAAGCCGTTCTTCGGTTTGAAACACCAGGGCGATCGTGTCGCTCAGGCTGACGTCTCGCTCGGTCGAAAGTCGCATTCCGCGTCAGAGTACGCTTACCAGAATGTTCCGCCACCAGCGCCCGCGGCGGAAGGTTCGCATGTTCCCCCGGCGCCGATGCCGGAAGGGACCTCGCCGGAAGGCGGCAAGGCACCCGTTCCGCTATCTTCTGCGCCCATCGAGTTGTTCCCTTGCGTCAAGTACAAAGAAAAAGATGAGATGCACCCGTGTGCGGTCGAGATGATTGTCTCGATCAAAGACCCGTGCGCGAAAGATGACCCCTGCAGTTGTTGCGACACGAAGTGCGTACACGTAAAAGTCAGTGCCCCTCCGTGCGGTTGTCCTGAAATCCGTTGCAGTAAAGACGGCAGCCGCGTGAAGTATGATTACGGCAAGTACGGCTTCACAGTTGTCTCACGAAAAGGAACGGTAACGGTCGAATACGACGACTGAGATCGTAGTCGGCTCCGCTCCTCGATCAGAAGACGTTGAACGCTGGAACCAGCGGCCGGGATGAAATCAGTCTCATCCCGGCCGTTTTCTATTGGCCGGTCCCCAGACAAGCCGGGCCGACAGACCGATTTCCCTTTCCGCGCTGCGTCCCTCGTGTTATGCCAAAGGGATGAACGCGCTCCCCCTTTTTGACCTCAAAGGAAAGCGGGCCACCGTAATGGGGCTCGGCCGCTTCGGCGGCGGTGTTGGAGCGGCGCAATTCCTTGCAGCGCGCGGCGCCCTGGTGACAGTCACTGACCTTCTTCCGGAGAGTGATCTCTCGGCGTCGCTGGCGGAACTGCGCGGTTCCAATATTGCCGGCTGCCATCTGGGAGGACATCGGGAACAGGATTTCCTCGACGCCGACATTGTCGTCGTCAATCCGGCCGTCGCACGCAGCAATCCTTTGCTGCAGATCGCCGAGCGCGCCGGTGCAACGCTGACCAGCGAGATGAATCTCTTCTGGCAGCACCACCGTGGAAAGATTGCCGCTGTCACCGGCAGCAACGGCAAGTCGACAACGACTGCACTCCTCTATTCCATACTGAAAGCGGCGGGAGTTTCCTGCAGCCTGGGCGGAAATATCGGGAAGAGCCTGTTGGCCGAAGTGGACCAGCTCGGCCCGGACGACTGGGCCGTCCTGGAACTGAGCAGTTTTCAACTCGACGACTTGAACCGACTCCCGGCGAGCCCGCATCTGGCGGTCGTCACCAATTTTGCACCGAACCATCTCGACTGGCACGGTTCGCTGGGGGACTATCGCCGGGCGAAACAATCGATCCTGCGCTGGCAAACCCCCGACTGCGTCGCCGTACTTAATGCGGATGATCGTGACGTTGCTTCGTGGCCCGTGTTCGGACGGCGGTACGAATTCGGCTTGAATGATACGGGGGCCGAAGGCGTATTCGCGACGACGTCGGGGAATGCGATCTCTCGGCATTGCTCCGAGGAAGCTCTGCTGCCGATCGGCAGGTGGCTGAAACTCCCCGGGCTCCACAACATGCAGAACGCTCTCGCAGCAACATGCGCGGCAATGGCCATCGGTGCATCGCCCGATGCCGTGCGCCAGGGGCTCGAAGACTATGAGCCTCTGCGGCATCGCCTCGAGTTTGTCGCCGAGGTTGCCGGAAGACGTTTCTACAACGATTCGCTCGCCACAACACCGGAATCGACGATCGTTGCGCTCGACGCCTTCACGGAACCGATCGTGCTACTGGCAGGCGGGTACGATAAGCAAGTCGATCTCACGGCAATGGCGGAAGCAATCTCGCACAAAGCCAAGGCGGTAGCGCTCATGGGAAGCACCTCGGAGCATCTTGCGGATCTTATCGACGAGAACCCGAGCAGCCGGAAGCTTCCCTGTCACGAATGCCATTCGTTGAAAGAGGCTTTCGATTGGGCGGTTGCAGAATCTTCCGCCGGGGATGTCGTTCTGCTTTCCCCCGGCTGTGCGAGCTACGACTGGTTCCGGAATTTCGCTGACCGGGGCGACCAGTTCGTTGAACTCGTCCGTTCCTGGCGACCCTAGGACGGCCGAAAGCCGACCGCTCTCCGGATTTCTACTGACGATTGCGGCACGGCGCGGCATTTGCCGCGAATTCAGTCGTGGCACGCGACTGAATTCACGTGATAAACTAAGGATGTAAGCAGGGCCTTTCCGGAACCGGAAACAATGTCTTCCGCCGGGCACGATTCCATTGATGACGTCCGATCGCGGGGCACACCCACGGATGCAGCGCCGGAGTACGCGCGGCTTGTTATCCGGAATCAGTTCGGCGCGCTCGCGACCAAGGATGTTCTGCGGCCGACGACACTGATCGGCGGTCAGCCGGGCTGCAACATTCATCTGGTGTCGGGTGAGATTGCCCCCGCCCATTGCGCGCTGACGCGCGAATCGGACGGGTTCCATATTCGCGATCTGCGCAGTGTTTCCGGTACGACCGTCAACGGGATCCGCGTGGAAATGACTGCGCTGGCCGACGGAGCCGAGATTCAGATCGGTCCGTTCCAATGCCGGCTCGAAACGAATGTCCCTTCAACGGCGACTTCGGCAACGAGCGTTCCTGCGAACCCGGAGACGACGTCCGGGTTTGCAAAACTGGTGATTCGGAATCGCGAGGGGGCTGTCGTCCGGAAACAGCTTTCACGGCACACCATTCTCCTGGGCAGCCTGCCTCAGTCGAATGTTCAGCTTGTCGCACCGGAGATCTCACCTGCGCACTGCCTTATTACGCGCGAATGCGACGGATTGCGGGTCCGCGATCTCCGCAGCCGCAACGGAACTCGCGTCAACGGAGCGGCGATGGAGGCGCGCCGACTTTGTGACGGCGATTGCCTTGAAATCGGCCCGTTCGTCTGCCTCGTCGAAACCGAACTCGCTTCGACTGCGCCGGAAGACTCCGATCGTCCGGATCGACGTTTTCAGATTGATCGTCCTGACCGTCCGCGGGCAGACGAACGAGATGCACTTGCTCTCGACCGAAAGCGGCTCGAAGCGGAGCGCGAGCAGTTCGCATTGGAACAGGCGGAACTGGCTGACGTGCGGACCACGCTCGAACGAGTTCGAATAGAAGTCAACGATGAGCGTGCGGAACTCGAAAAGGCCCGTACGCTCATCGTTCAGGAACGTGTGACGTTCGAGCAACTTCACGACAAACTGACGCGCGAGCGGCGGGAACTCGACGAAGCTCAAAGTGCACTTTCCCGCCGGCAGGGTGAAGATGCGGAACGGGTTGCGCGGGAGCTCGCAGCCGTCGACGAGGCGCGCGCGGCGCTCGCCGCGGACGGAGTCTCGCTGGAATCCTTTCGAGCCGAGTTCGACAGCGATCGTCACAAATTCGCGCAAGAGAAGCTGTCGCTCACGCATGCTCAAAGGGAACACCTGGCGCACTTGGAAGAGTTCGAGAACGAAAAACGCGACTTTGCCGCGTCGATCAAAGCTCACACCGAGGATCGAAAACGATTCGATGCGGAGTCGGCGCACCTGAAGACCGAGTGTAACCGCCTGGAGGACGAAAAGAGGCGACTTGACGACCTTGCCCGGGAGTTGCAGTCGAAGTCTCAGGGAGCTGAGCAAGACCGCGAACAGCTCGCCGCACGTCTGCTGGCCGTTGAGAAGGAACGATCGGAGCTAGAGGCCGGTCGCGCCGATTTCGACGCCCTGAAGGAGCGATTCGCGAAGGAGCAGGACGAGCTTCGCGCGAAGTGGCGTGAGCGGGAAATCGAATTTGAACGGATCCGAGAGGAACATGGCCGGTCCCGCGCAACGGCGGAACAACTGACAAAGGAGCTGGCGGATCTTGAACAGCAGAAACTGAATCTTCTTTCGCAGATGCAGTTATTCTCTGCGGATTCGGATGCCCTCAAGAATGATCGCGCCAAACTGGACGCGGCTTTCGCCGCCCTGGCCGACGAACGAGTCGCGATCGAAGCGGACCGCGCGCGCATTCGTGAGCGGGAGTCGCAGCTTGACGAGGAGTTTCGGAGCATTGACGAGTTGCGGACACAACTCTTACGCGACACGCAGCAGATCGAGGGGGAACAGAAGGAAGCGGTCGCGGAGCGAGCAAGGCTGACCACGGAATTGCAGGAGGTCACCGCGATTCTGTCGCAGCTCCGGTCCGATCGGCAGAGGCTGGTGGACGAGGGAGAGAAGTTGCAAGCCGAACGCACGGCATTGAATGCGGAAGCGACGCGCATCAATCAGCAGCAATCCGCCGTGACCCGAGCACTCGACGAGCTCGAAGAGAGAAACGACGAGCTGTTGCATCGCCGCGAGCAACTGAAGGCCGAGCAGGCGTACCTTCGTTCCGGGAAGCGACAGTTTCAGGGCGCACTCGATGAGTTTCGCGCCGAGCAGAATCGTTTTCGGCTTGCGGTCGCGTCGATCAAGGCGAATCGGAAAGGTTTCAGCAGGCGGCGCGAAACGCGCGAGGAGCTGAAAGCGATTCGTGCCTCGCATTGGGCGATCCCGCTCAAGGCGGAATGGATTCTCGACGGCGAGCTGGACGCGTTATCCGATCTGCACGGCGCGTTGCTCGGCGTGCTCGATATTGGTGAAAGCGGCCACATCTACGTCACCGAAGATCCGCAGTCGGGCCGGCGCATCGCCGTAAAAATTGCCTCGTCGCCATCCAACGACCCGGGCCGACTCGACCGAATCGAAGCGAACTGGCAGCAAGCACTCGAGTTTCGCCATCCGAATCTGGTTCAGGCCGTGCGCGTCGACCGTAAGGATTCCTCAGTGCGGTTGTTCCTGGAGTACATCGAAGCCATTAATCTTCGAGAGCTCATCACCCTTCATGGCGCGCTCGGGTGGCGGGAAGTGGCGAGCTACGCGTTTCAAGCGGCACTGGCGCTGGAATCTCTTCACGCATCCGGCCAGATGCACGGCGCGGTACTGCCCTCACATCTGCTGATTGAAGCGGACGGGACGTTACGAATGTTGCCTCCGCAACAGAACGACGTCGATATCGACCTCCTTCGCACCGCACCGACGACTGCACCGATGCCGGAGATTGTCGACTTCCTGGCACCGGAAAGAATCCGAGAGAGCTCGAAGGTCGACGTCCGCTCTGATCTCTACCAGCTCGGCTGCGTGCTGTATCACGCGCTTTGCGGCCGAGTGCCGTTTCCCGCCGATTCGATGGCGGAGAAGCTCGATTGCCATCTGACGAAGTTGCCCGCACCGTTCCGCCGCGCCGCGCGCGACCTTCCGAAGGATTTTGCGCTGGCTGTCAAGAAGCTGATGGCGAAGCCGCTTTCGGAGCGATTTCAAACTGCAACGGACGCGGCGCAGGCGTTCGCGCCGTTTGCGCGCCGACGTCCCGCATGGTTCAGCTTCGATGCGGTGCTGACAGGCCGGTCGGACCGATCGTCCCGGCAATCGTCGAAATCTCGACCGGATTCAAGCAGCCGGATTGCAGCATCGACGCAAAGTGAAGGCGAGCTGTAAGGTTTCGTCGTCCCCGCAGATGATTCAGCACGAGCCGTCGTCCCCCCGCAAATCGGAACTTGTTCAGATGTTTCGGTTTCCGTGGAAACGGTGGATCGGGGATGACAGATTTCCCGGCCAATGTATGATGAAACTGTGCAGCGAACGTGCGTTCGCAGGGTCAGAGAGTGAAGAACAGAACTCCGCGCCGACGCTCAAGTCGGGGCGAGTTGACGAGGTCGAGGCTCGACCTTCGAAGCCGGTTCCCGGTTTCGCGGCGGGCCACGCTTCGGGAAGGGGGTTCGTCTGATCGGCGCCGGCTGGTCTTGAGCGGTTTGTCGTCGGGATCGAATCCGTTGGCCTGGCCAGCGCCGGTTTGCCCCAGCTTCCAAGCAGTTTCTTCGCAATTCGTGCCGCTGGTTTTCAGGCGGCAGGCAAACTGTCTGGTTTCTGGTGGAGCCATTCGGCTCGCAAAGGACGACTATGAGCAAGAATCTGTACGTTGGCAATCTTCCTTTCAACACAACCGCAGATGATTTGCGGGACGCATTTTCGGCGTATGGCACGGTGAGTCGTGCTCAGGTGATTTCCGATCGCGAGACCGGCCGATCCCGCGGATTCGGATTCGTTGAGATGGAAAGCGGGGCCGAAGCGGCCATTGAGGCGATGAACGGGAAAGACTTTCAAGGACGAACGTTGACCGTGAACGAAGCTCGTGCTCGGGAGGATCGCCCGCGCGGCGGCGGCAGAGACCGCTACTGATCCGAAGAGATGTTCAGCTTTACAGATCGAGCCCTGGAGCTCCCGACTTCCAGTGCTCGATCTTTTTGATTTTCCGGCAAGCGCGCTTTCCGTTGTCTGTGCGTGGCAATAGACTACAATCGCACAACGACTGGTCGAAATGTATTTCGAAGAGTCGGACAACCAGCAGGGAGGTTTCGATGAGACGAGTGCTGGCCCTCATTCTGGCCGGTGGTAAAGGTTCACGGCTTGATCCTCTGACACGCGACCGCGCGAAACCCGCCGTCCCGTTTGGAGGGGCTTACCGGATCATCGACTTTACCCTCTCTAATTGCATCAACAGCGGGCTCAGGCGCATTCTGGTCCTGACGCAATACAAGGCGGCCAGTCTCGACCGGCACCTCAACCTCGGTTGGCGGTTCCTTTGTCGCGAGCTCGACGAGTTCATCGATGTCCTCCCCCCCCAGCAGCGCATCGACGAGCACTGGTATCAGGGAACTGCCGACGCCGTCTATCAGAACATCTACACGATCGAGAAAACCCGCCCCGAGTACGTGCTGATCCTCTCGGGGGACCATATCTACAAAATGGACTATTCCGAGCTCATCCGTGAACACATCGAGTCGCGCGCGGATGTGACGATCGGCTGTATTCCGGTTGAATTGAAACACGGCGACCAGTTCGGCGTCATGCAGATCGATGCCGAGCAGCGAGTCCGGCAGTTCCGGGAGAAACCGTCCGACCCTGATCCGATGCCGGACGATCCGAAGCGCTGTCTCGCGTCGATGGGGATTTACGTCTTCAACGCGCATTTCCTGTTCGATCAACTCTGCCGCGATGCAACGATCAACGACAGCCGTCACGACTTCGGCAAAGACATCATTCCGTCGCTGATCGACACGCATCTGGTCCGCGCCTACCCATTCCGCGACAAGAACACCGGTCACGGCCGTTACTGGCGGGACGTCGGGACGCTCGATGCGTATTACGAATCGAACATGGATCTCATTGCTGTCGAACCGGAGCTGAATCTCTACGACGGAACCTGGGAGATTCGCACCTACCAGGCGAACAACCCTCCTCCCAAGTTCGTGTTCGCACAGACCGATGGAACGCATCCTCGATTAGGTCAGGCGCTCGACAGCATGGTCTGCCCGGGTTCGATCATTTCGGGAGGACGAGTCGTCCGTTCGATCCTGTCGTCGAATGTGCGCGTCAACAGCTGGGCGAACGTCGAAGACTCAATTCTCTTCGAAGGAGTGCAGATCGGCCGCCATGCGAAAGTGCGCCGCGCAATCATCGATAAAGGAGTCAATGTTCCGGAAGGGATGCAGATCGGCTACGACCTCGATGCCGACCGGGCGCGCGGGTTCACGGTCAGCGAAGGAGGGATCGTCGCGATCGGAAAGCTGGACGGCTTCTCGGAAATCCGCGATTTCCGTCAAAGCGTGAACGCCTCCGTCAAAGCGAGCGGTGCAACTCGATAGCGTCGCCGCGGAACAGCTCAAGGAAGAATTCGCCGAGCGCAAAAAAACCCGGAAGCAGCGGGTCCCAGGGGGGCTAAGGACTCCAGCTACTTCCGGGGGCGATTGCAACGGAAATGACTTTGAAGGCCCTCAGCGCCTCGGCATTGCTGCTCCGGTTCTGAGGCGGCCTGCCTGCGGCTCAGCGAACTGCTCCGCACGTGCGGGCGGGACAATATTCGTTTTGCCAAAATGCGTCAACACGGAATTCACCGATCCGAACAGCGGAAACGCCGCTTTTGCCCGGAAATCGGAAAATTCAGTATTCTTCGGCAATTCCTGCCGTTTGAGAGGGGCTTTCCGGCACATTCGCCGGATGCGGGTCGGCTGAAATCACTCGGGAATGTGCCGTTCGACCCGCCAGGCACGAAGTGCCCTTCCCAGAAAGTTCTGGGGAGACCCGAGCGCGGTGAACTGGTTTTCCTCACCCGCGGTCGTTTCGACGCGGGTATCCCGACGGCTCCACTCGACGACGATCCAGTTCGTCACGCCGGCTGTCGCCGCCTCGCTCCAGTTCCATGCCGTCGGCGCATCGTCACGGACGCGAACGATCCGCATGTCGGCATTCGGCCAGAGTGAGCGGAGCGCGTACTGCAGACGGAGCGGCGGCTCGTCGTCAGCCACCAGTACCAATGGCGCGGATTCCGGATTCTCCGAGAGCGCACCCCGGAACAGCGTCAACGCACGATCGTTCGTGCCGGCGGCGCGGCAGGAATACAACCCGGCCGCAGCGTTTGCGACGAGGTGTGCAAGGACAAGCGAAACGAGCACGGTCCGCTGTCGAGCTTCACGGCGCGAACAGAGTCGATGCAGACCCCAGAACAACGTCGCTCCAGCAAGTATCCAGAGGAAGACTCCGAACGCCGAGGTCAACCAGGCGGAGTTATCCGGAAATGCGCGAACGTAACCGATGAACATGGTCGCGAGAGTCAGTGCACCGACGATCTCGACTCGGACGAGTCTGCGCGAAACGTCGTCGATCGCAAGAGCCGCCGCACCCAGAGACGCGGTCAAGAGAAAAAGTCGCCAGAGCGGGGAGGAGATACAGTCGTTCGACGGACTGCCGGCCGTCAGCAGGAACATGAAGGCCGCACAAACCCACCATGAGGCGAGGAACTGCGACTGTCGGCGCCTCTCTTCATCGACTTCGACTAAGACTCGACGGGCCGCGGACCAGACACCCAGAAGCGCGACACCGGTGAGCATCCCCGTCGATCCGACGAACTGGCTGACCGCTTCTCTCCAGTAACTGGTGTTCTCTGCGGACTCAACCGCTAGCGCCGGCACTTCGCCGTGCAACTTACCGGCAAGCCAGCCGACCCAGAAATCCGTCCCGTAGGAATAGAACATCATCAGCACCCACCAGCCGCCGACCGCAAACGCCGTGAGCGAGAGAATCGCCAGCGACTTGAGAGCGGGCCAGCCGACCCACACGCGTCGCGGCGGAGCCGGCCTGCCGCGCTTGGCGGCCGTTTTCTCACCGCGGAGGCCGAGCACGTGCAGCATGAGGATGAGAATGACGACGAGCGCGAGCGGGCCCCCCGCCAGAAGGCATAACCCGAGCGAGACGCCACCGAGAAGCAAGTCGAACGAAACCGTCTGGTCGCCGCGCGTCAGGTGCCTAAGGAAACCGAGGAACGCTCCGATGCCGCATGCAATCGCCAGCGCAAACGGCGAGTGGTCGGAGACGAGTTCGAGGATCGGCCCGTGGAGCGCCGTGAGCAGAACCATCCAGAATGCGATCCGTTGGCCTGAAACCCCCGCAAACAAGAAGTAACATGCCACAATCAAAGTGACGGTCGACAGATATGGAATGAGCGCCTGCCCCCAGATGCGGGCAGGGCCGGCGAAATTCATCGTGAACGCAGTCAGCCAATTCCCGAGAAGCGGCTGCCATTTAAGGGCCACTTCCGGACCGCGCGTCTCGGGATCGACGATCCCATTGATGTCGGTGGCGGCGACGATCGCGACGCTGCGCAGCCCCCAGAGCGAATCGAGCTCGCTCCACGCCCCATGTTCCATCGCATAAAGGGCGGGAACGGTGCACAAGACCACAAGCAGCGGCTTGAAGGCACTGGCCCGGCGCAGCGCCGGGAAGAGTTCCGCGGGCCGATCCGCCGCGAGCTCGATCAGACGTGTGTCGTCAACGAACGCCAAAACCTAGCACCTCGGCCACGCCGCCCGATCGAAACCTCAGCGAGGCTTACGTTCGCGCCGCTTCCATTCGACAATGTCGTCGAGAATCGCTCCCAACGGCATCTCCGGCTTCTTTCCGATCGTCTCTCTCAGTCGCGTGACGTCCGGCACGCGGCGTCTCACGTCTTCGAAATCATCGCCGTATGCTTTGCTGTACGGAAGATACGAAATTGCGATCTTCGAATCGACCCGCTCGATGATCGATTCCGCAAGCCTGCGGATGGAAACTGGTTCATCACTTCCAATATTGAAGACGCGCCCGACCGCGGCCGGCGTTTCCATCAGGCGGATGACGCAGTCGACGACTTCCCGCACGTGCGCAAAGCAGCGGACCTGCCCGCCGTCGTCATAAACGACGACCGGCCCTCCGTCGAGTGCCTGATCGACGAATCGCGGGATCACCATTCCGT
>JBFWWA010000083.1:0-11666 GCA_050246455.1 Planctomycetaceae bacterium | reverse complement strand
CTCCGTCCAGGGAGTGGAGCTTGACTTGAACGGCATCATCGGGTCCATCGCGCGCGGCGTCCCGGTGATCCAGTCGGACCTCGACCACGGCCTGCCCGAATTCCCCGATGATGCTTTCGATTTCGCGGTGTTGAGCCAGACGCTGCAGCAGGTCCGCCAGCCGAAATCGCTGCTGATCGAGATGCTGCGCGTCGCCCGGAAGGCACTTGTTGTTGTGCCGAATTTCGGATTCTGGCGTGCGAGACTCTGGTTGCTGCTCTATGGTCGCGCGCCGGTGACGCAATCGCTTCCCTTCGCCTGGTACGACACGCCGAACCTGCACTTCATGTCGCTGCTCGACTTCCGCGACCTGATCGACGCGCTCAACGTGCGCGTCGAGCGGGTGTTGCCGATCATCAAGAACCGGGCGGTCGACCGTGCGTGGGCCGCGAATCTTCGGGCCGAAAGCGCGCTCTACGTCATCGAGCGCGGCGACGGGAAGACCACGGCCGGTTCAGAGGCGCGCGGGACTACAGCCCCCACACCGCTTTCGCGTTGAAGATCGGCATCTGCCATTCGGCAGCGCTCTTCTTCGGGACTTGCGGGGCGGCGCTCGGCGCCGGCGACGATTGAATCGGCGTGCCGTTCAACGAGAGGGACGGCGTGGAACCGCTCGGCTTGGGAGCGGTCTCCTTTTTTGCTGCGACCGCATGCGAGACTTTCTGCGTATTGCCCGACTGCAAAGCTCGTGCTTCGTCGACCGGCGGAGCCGGCGGCGGCGGAACGAACGATGGTTCCATGGGCGGTTTCTGCAGCGGCGCGGCGGGGGGCGGTGGCACGATCGGCTGCCCCCCTTCTTCGATAGTGATCGTTTCCCCCGGTTCCATCCCGGTCGGCGGAAGATTCATCGGAACACCGGAGGGCGCGGAGTTCATCGGCATCTCGGCCCTTTGCGCTGCACCTTCCTCGATCACGATCGTTTCGCCCTCGCGAATCTCTCCCTCATGGACGGACGTCGTGTCGAGCGTGGCGTGATGCGTGGGCTGCTCGTGCTGAGCGGCGAGTACGCCGTGGGAATAGCCATCGTACCAGGCTTGCTGCCGTTCGACTCCGACGTGATCGGTCGCCGCGCGCAGGCTTGCAGGCGGCGAGGACTGCCGGTCGAGCGATCCGGAAGCGGCCGCAGCATATCCCGCCTTGTAACCGTCCGAGAACGGGCCAATGTGGGTCACACTGTCATAGAGCACGGTGCTCTGCTGCCAGGACCAGTCGGCCGCACGGCGCGCCTGAGTGCTCGTGACTGAACCGCGCATTTCATCGGCGAGAGACCGACACCCGGAGAGGCCGGCGAGAAGCAGAATGCATGAGAGTGCGATGCGCATAACAGATGCCCGGCCGCAAATCATTCCGTCAGTTCGGGAATCGCCCCCGGAGTTTCTTCACCCACCGCCGCTTCCACGGAAGCTTCATCCGCTCCATCCCCTCCAATGAATGCGGCTCCACTGCTGTCAGCCAGCTCGCGCGGCGGGAGCAGCGACAGGTCGCTCTCGATCGCGTCCGGAAGAGACAACGGCTCACCGGCTGCTGTTTCGGTATTCTTTCCCGCAATGCAACTCAGTGCGGCCGTCGCAGATTCCTTCACGCGCGGAATGTCGTTCGCTTGTGCAAACTCGAGGCGTGGAACCGCTTCCTTCGCCCGTTCGCCGAATGCACCGAGCGAAAGTGCAACCATGGACCTTACGCGCGGGTGCGAGTCGTTGAGCGCTTCGGTCAGTTTTGGAATCACCAATCCGCTTCCGCCGCGCGCCGTGGCAGCGAGCGCACCGGCGGCATGCTGCCGATAGCGCCAGTCTTCGGAATCTCGGAGCGCCTGAAACAACACTTCAATGGCATCCGCGTCCTCAGGGGCGATTTTCACCATCGCTTCGGCAAGCTTGATGCGGGTCGGCTTGTCGCCCTCCCTTTTCAGGATTTCCCGGAGCAGAGGCAGAACGGTCCGTGCTTCCGTTCCGAGCCGCCCGAGTTGCGCAGCCGAGTCGCCGCGAGTTTTCGCCTCCGAAGCGCCGAGCTGGTTCGCGAGCGCGAGAACAGTCGGCGAATGAATTTCGCGGAGCGATCCCGTTAAAAGCGCAATCGGCGAGGAATGTTCCGGCTTCTTCGCGGGAAGCGGCTTCGGAGACGATTTCGCCGGACGCGTCGCCGGAATTCGATTCTGCAGTTTCGAGCCGTTCGGAATGATCTGCAACCCGTCCGAGTCCGCCTCCTCGACCGCTGCTTCCGGCTTGAGCGGAAGCCTCTCGGGAACGGCTTCGTTGCCCGGAAGTGCCTTCGGAGCAGAATCGGATTTCGTCGGACTGATTGCTTCCGGAGTCGAAGCGGCCTGGGGCTCCGGAGTTTTCGGAGCGGAATCGCGTATGGTCGGCTCGAGGAATCTGCCCGGCGTGATTTCGACCGCCTGCTGCCACTTGCCGGGGCGGGAAACATTTGCGGGGAGTTCGAACTCCGCCTCTTTCGGATCCGGCGAAACGCCGGCTGAAGGAGTGACTGAGCCACCGCTCGGCTTCGACGATTCCCACGTGGAATTGCTCTCGTTCATCGAGAGTGGAGCCGCACTGCTTACGGTGACCGTCTCGTTCTGGCCCGACTTCGCGAGCGCTTGCGGCGAGACGCGCCATCCGCTCGAGCTTGAGGAAGTATTCAGGCTGCCGCCATTGTCTCCGTCAGCTGTGAGATCGGGAGTGGAAGGGGTTAACGCGTTCGGTGGAGCAAAGAGGCTGCTTCCTTCACCGGGCGTCGATGACGGTTCGAGCTTTCGAGCCGATGACTCCTTGAGTTCGGAGAGAAGCGCGGGACCCGACTTGTCGTCCCACGGCAGTGCACCACTGTTCCCGGGCGCGTTCTGCGGCGCGGCGCTCAGTTGTGTCTCGGTCGTCTCGTGCAGCGGCTGTGGAATCTGAGCGAAAATCCTTTTCGCTTCTTCCGTTCGCCCCTGGGCTTCAAAGAGTTTTGCAACGGCGGTCAGCCGCTCGGGTGTGAACCCCACCGACCTCTGCTCAATGACAGGCGCCGGCATCGAACGCGACACCGGCATCGAAGCGGCGGAGGTTTTTGGAAAACTCCAGTTATTGTTCAGAAATGGCTGCGAACCCATCAGGGACGACCTGCGATGCGGTGCCGCGGAATCGGCGTTTTGCTGGCCGTACCCGTTATAGAGCGTTCCGAACAGTGAGGCCCTCCGCTGCTGGGAGACCTGTACGATCTTGAACTCGCGCGAGTCGTTCTTCGCCAGGGAAGTTGTCGAACAGCCCGACGTCAGCGCGGCCACACCGGCAAGCGCTGCTGGGAGCGCGCAGCGGACCAGCCCCAATGGGCGGCCACGCCACCAGTCGACCAGCAGTGATGTCATTCGCCAGCTCGCCATGGGTGCGCTGTGCAAATCGAGGGAAAAGGCCATTTCGGCCGGTCCAGGATGGGCTCAAACCGATCGACAGAATCGACGCGCGCTTCATCTTTATCGGTTTCAACGGTTCTTCCGGTTGAAGGAAATAGGAAAAATGCGTCGATCTTCAGCTTGAGTTCAGGCCGGGAATGGAGAGCCCTCGAACCGTGCAATCGGTCGTCGGTTATGCTACAACGTGTTACTGTCGCCGCTGTTAAGTCAAACCGACACGCGTGGACGGTGACTCGACCGACTAGTCCGGACTGAACACTGAGGGGAGCGACTCGATGCATTCTTTAGCCGTTACGACCCTGATCCTGATTGGCTCGGCTCTGCCCGGTGCGGACCCGGCCGCCGTGAAATCCGAGTTTGTCTTCCCGCTCCGGACCGAGCACAACCACGCTCCCGGCATCGTCGAATGCCCGAACGGCGATCTTCTGGCCTCCTGGTATCGCGGAAGCGGAGAGCGGAAGTCGGACGACGTCGCCGTTTTCGGTGCGCGGCTCAAGAAGGGGGAATCGACCTGGGGCGAAACATTTCTGGTTGCCGACAATCCCGAATTCCCCGACTGCAACACCACCATGATGATCGACCGCAACCAGAAGTTGTGGGTTTTCTGGCCGGTCATCATCGATAACAACTGGGAATCGGCGCTCACGAACTTCCGCGTTTCGAGCGACTACCAGTCCGACGGCGCTCCGAAATGGGAACGGGACGGCGTGATCTACCTCAAGCCGGCGGACTTCAAGGAACCTGCGCTCAAAGAGCTCGAAGGGCTCATGAAGTCCGCGCCTCCGCAGCTTGTCGAATACTTCACGCGCAAGGGGGGATACTTCGACGAATTCAAGAAGCGTCTCGACAGCAAGCTCTATCAGCGACTCGGATGGCAGCCGCGCTGCAAGCCGACGATTCTGCCGAGCGGCCGCATCCTGCTGCCGCTCTACAGCGACACGTTTTCGTATGGTTTGATGGCGGTGAGTGACGACGACGGGCAGCACTGGTACGCCAGCAAGCCTCTCATCGGAATGGGGGCGATTCAGCCGACGGTCGTCCGCCGGAATGACGGCACGCTGGTCGCCTACAGCCGCGAGAATGGTCCGAAGAAGAAGATCCGCGTCTGCGAATCGACCGATGACGGCATCAACTGGGGACCGGTCGGCGTGATCGATCTGCCGAATCCGGGAGCCGGCATCGACTGCGTCCGCCTCGAGAACGGCCACTGGGTGATGATCTACAACGATGCCGAGCGAGGTCGCAACACCCTCGCTGTCACCATTTCCGAAGACGAAGGAAAAACCTGGACGAAGACGCGGCATCTTGAACAGCACAAGGATGGCGCGTACCACTACCCGGCAATTATACAGGGCAAGGACGGCACAATTCACGCGATCTACAGCTACTTCTCGCCCGACGCGCTCGGCCCGGGAAAAGAAGGAAAGACGATGAAGCACGCCGCCTTCACGGAAGCCTGGATCGCCGCCGGAGACGAAAAGAAGCCGCAGTAGCGGCAGACCATCGGTTCGGGTAGCACGCACTGCAAATGGCGTGGTCTTCGCGCAAGCACGTCACGCCCTTCGCAGGCTCAGGGGTGCCGCCCGAGTTTTGGACGAAACTCCGCCACGGGAGAGCGTTCTCTTGAGGGCGGAAGGTTGCAGTCGCCGAACTCGTCCTCCTGATTCGGCGACATCGCTCCCTTCGAGTGACCAGACGCCGTCCGCTCGCTCTGTAGCGCGCGTTCAACGGTCCGCTCAGGTGCGAACGGTCGTCGATTCACTTATCATCACGCCGTTCGTTTCCACCGTCTTTTGAGACCCGAAGAATTCGATGAGCACACTCGTTCTCGTTCGTCACGCGCAGGCATCCTTTTTTGCCAAGGATTACGATCAGCTTTCCGAACTCGGCGAGCAGCAGGCTCGAAATCTCGGTGCGTACTTCGTGAAGCGGGGCGTAACGTTCGACGAGGTTTACACCGGGCCGGCCAAACGGCATCAAAGGACGGCGGAACTCGTCGGCGAGCAACTGCGGAAGGCCGGCCTCCCCTGGCCTGACCCGTCCGTGCTTCCGGATCTGCACGAACATTCCGGCGACAAGATTCTCACGCATCCCTCCATTTCGGAGTCGGATCAATACCCGGAACTTCGCGAACTGTTCAAAGCGTACAAGAGCGCGACAGATCGAATCGAAATTCAAAGGGGTTTTCAGCGTCTGTTCGAACAGGTTGTCGCGCGCTGGTCGCAGGGGGAGTTTCCGGTCCCCGGGATCGAGACCTGGGAGGAATTCCAGACGCGCGTCCGCCGCGGACTCCGTCAGATCATGACTCATAACGAGAACCGCAGCCGGCGGGTCGTGTCCTTTTCCTCGGTCGGACCGATCACAATTTCTCTGCAGATGGCGCTCAGCACGCCGATGGCCGAAACCCTGACGCTCGGCTGGCGGCTGCGGAATTGTTCGGTCTCCTCATTTCTTTTCGATGCCGATCGATTTACGCTCGATGCGTTCAATTCCGTCGCCCATCTCGAAAACGACGAGATCACATACCGCTGAAAGGCGCTCCGCAAATGGACTTCTCGATTTCGCCCAGGATGCAGGAAATTCTCGGCACGGTCCGCCGATTCCTCGCCGACGAGCTTTTTCCGCTCGAACGCGACCTGATGTCGAAGCCGTTCCACGAAATCACCCCCACGCTGGAAGCCAAGCGCGAGAAAGTCCGCCAGCTCGGCTACTGGGCACCGCAGATTCCAAAAGAGTTTGGCGGCATGGGCCTCGGGTTCATGGAACACGCGCTCCTGACCGAAGAACTCGGCCGCTCGCCGCTGGGGCATTTCACTTTCAACTGCCAGGCTCCCGATGCCGGCAACATGGAGATCCTGCTGGAATTCGGTACGCCGGAGCAGAAAGACCAGTTTCTCAAGCCGCTCGCCGCGGGAAAGATCCGAAGCTGCTTCTCGATGACTGAGCCGGAGTTCGCAGGCTCGAACCCCGTCTGGATGAGCACCACCGCAGTCACTGACGGAGACAATTACGTCATCAACGGGCACAAATGGTTTACGTCCGCCGCCGACGGTGCCAGCTTTGCCGTTGTCATGGCCGTCACCGACCCGAGCGCCGAACCCCATCGCCGCGCAAGCCAGATCTTCGTGCCGCTCAATACCCCCGGCGTGAAAATGGTCCGCAACATTCCGGTGATGGGACATTCGGGCGACGGCTGGCCGAGCCACTCCGAGTTGCGCTACGAAAACGTGCGCGTCCCTCGCAAGAACCTGCTCGGCAAGGAAGGGGCAGGATTCGAGATCGCGCAGGCGCGCCTCGGCCCGGGGCGAATCCACCACTGTATGCGCTGGATCGGCATCTGCGAACGTTCGTTTGACCTGATGTGCGAGCGAGCCGCACGCCGCGACCTGGCCCCCGGCGACAAGCTCGGGACGCGTCAGTCCGTTCAGAACTGGATTGCCGAGAGCCGTGCGGAAATCAACGCCGCGCGCCTCATGGTGCTTCACGCCGCCTGGAAGATCGACAAGGAGGGGGCGAAGCACGCCCGCGAGGAAATCTCGCTGATCAAGTTTTACGTCGCCGACGTGATGATGAAGGTCATCGATCGCGCAATCCAGGTGCATGGTGCGCTCGGCGTGACCGACGACACGGTCCTTTCGTATTTTTATCGCTTCGAACGGGGCGCCCGGATCTACGACGGGCCCGATGAAGTTCACAAGAGCGTCGTTGCGAAGCGAATCCTCAAAGGTCACGGCCTGGTCGGGTAAGCATGTCCGCACCCATCGATCAATCGACGTCGGTTCGCGAGGGAGAGCAGCTTGACGCTGCGCGTCTCGGCGAGTTCCTCGCAGCGCACATTTCCGGTGTGCAACTCCCTCTGGTGGTGGAACAATTCCCGCAGGGATTCTCGAACCTGACGTATCTGGTTCGGGCCGGCGATCAGGAGTTCGTGCTTCGCCGTCCTCCGTTCGGCAATCGGGTCAAATCCGCGCACGACATGGGGCGCGAATACAACGTCCTGTCGAAGCTTCACAAGGTCTACGAACTCGCCCCGAAGCCGCTGGCTTACACCGATGACGAGTCGGTCCTCGGTGCTCCGTTCTACGTGATGGAGCGCCGACGCGGCGTGATTCTCCGCAAATCGCTTCCCCGGGGGACGAATGTCGAGCCGGAAACGCTTCGGACGCTCGGGTTGAATGCGATCGATAACCTCGCCCGGCTGCACACGCTCGACTACGCGGCGGCCGGTCTCGCGGATCTCGGCAAGCCTTCGGGTTATGTCGAACGTCAGGTTTCGGGTTGGGCATCGCGGTACGAGAAGGCCCAAACCGACGATGTTCCCGCGATGTTCGCTACGATCGAATGGCTCAAGCAAAATCAACCCGCAGAATCCGGTGCGGCGCTCATTCACAACGACTACAAATACGATAATCTGATTCTCGACCCGAACGACCTGACGCGGATCATCGCGGTTCTCGACTGGGAAATGTGCACGATCGGCGACCCGCTCATGGATCTGGGGGCCACGCTCGCCTACTGGGTCGAAGAGGGAGATGACGCGTCACTGACTTCGTTCGTCGCCGGACCCACAAATCTGCCCGGAAGTCCGAAACGATCGGAGCTCATCGACAGGTATAGGGAACAGACCGGCCGAGATCTCTCCAACATCCTGTTTTACTACTGCTTCGGCCTGTTCAAGCTGGCGGTGATTATTCAGCAGATCTATTACCGCTATGCTGCCGGTCACACGCAGGATCCGCGTTTTGCCCACCTGAACAAAGTAGTGTTCAATCTGGGGCGGGCGGCGGTCCGTGCAATTGAAATCGGCCGTGTTTCCTGAGAGAATTCACGGTCCGGTCAGGCTGGGGACTTTCTAATGAGGCGCCGTTCGGCGATCTCGCTGCGCTAACGGAAAGGTACTGAGTTTCATGAATCCACAAGTCAAAGAGCTGGGTGACGAGCAGGCCGAAGGGACCACCTTCGTTGAAACCGCCCTCAAACTCGGGGGGAAAAGCGACGAAGAGGCCCGCAAGACGGGTGCTCTCGACCGGGCCGACGAACAGGTTGAAGACCTGTTCGCCAAGAAGTATCAGACTTCAGGCAGTCCCGCTCACGCCGCCGTGTGGGATCAGGAATTCCCCATCGCGAACTTTGAGTCGAAGTACGAAGCCCCTTCCGCGGAAACGCAGAAGGTGATGGATTCGACGATCGAAATCGTGAAGCGTCGCCGCGACAACGGCACGCTCCTCGACGAAAAGGGCAAAATCACGGACGAGACGATCAGCGAGCTCGGCAAGGCGGGCTACTGGGGTCTCCTCGTCGATAAGAAATACGGTGGGCAGGGAACTTCGTTCACCGCGTTCGCCCGTTTCCTCACCCGCCTCTCGACGATTGACCCGACGGTCGCCGGCCTGGCATCGGTCCATGGCTGCATCGGAGCCGTTGACCCGCTCCGCACCTTCGGCACGCCGGAGCAGAAACAGGAACACCTGCCGAAGCTCGCCAGCGGGGAACGCCTCTCGGCATTCGCCCTCACGGAGCCGGGGGCCGGCTCGGACCTGACCGCACTCAAGACGAAGGCGGAACTCGTCGGCGATGAATACGTCGTCAACGGCGAGAAGCTCTTCATTACCAATGCGATCTGCGGCCGGACCGTCGGACTTGTCTGTCTCATCAATAACAAGCCGGCCGTCCTCATTGCCGACCTGCCGGATCAGGAGAACGAGTCGTTCCAGATCGTGAAGTACGGTCTGTATGCCCTGAAGCATTCCTACAACAACGGCCTGAAGTTCAAGAACTTCAAGGTTCCCGCGCGGAACCTGCTGCAACCGGGCCGCGGCGACGGTCTGACGATCGCCTACCATGGACTCAACCGTGGTCGAGTCGCCCTCATCGCAACGGCCGCCGGCGGCATGCGTCTGATGCTCGCGCATATGCTTCCGTGGGCGCAGTTCCGCAAGACTTACGGCGAAGCGATCGAGAAGCGCGAGCTCGTCCGCCGTCGCGTGGCGCGTCTGGCAGGGCTCATCGTCGGCTGCGATGCCATGACCGACTGGTGCGCCTCTCTGCTCGATGAAGGTTACCGCGGCGAGATGGAATGCATCGTCGCGAAGATCTTCGGAAGTGAATCGCAGAAGGAAGCCTGCATCGAACTTTACATGAAGACGCACGGCGGACGCGCCTTCCTGCACGGCCACCCGTTCGGCGACAACGTCCATGAGTTCCTTGCTCCCTGCATTTACGAGGGAGAAGGGGAAATCCTGGGGCTTGGCTTCTTCAAGTCGCTCATCAAGGAGCACGGGAAGAAGTTCTTCGAACCGATCGGCAAGGCTTTGGCCGCTGCCAACATCCGTGAGCCGAACCCGCTCAACCCGTCGCATGCGATGAAGCTCGCACCGGCGGCGATGCCGTATCTCCGCTGGCGCGTCGGCCAGTCGTTGTCGCGTCCGGCCCGGGCCAAGCTGCCGAACATGCCGCCGGCTCTCAAGGAGCTCGCGCAGTTTGCTGCCGACAGCCTGCAGAAAAGCCGTCTGGAAGTCGACGCTCTGATGAACAAGCATCAGCTCAAGCTGGCCGATCGTCAATGCTCGATGGCGGCGGCTTCGCTCCGCATCCAGAACATGATCGTGATGCTCACAACCTGCCTCTGGGCAGCAAGGCAGCAGGACGAAGTTGTTCAGACGGCGGCGGTGGTTCTCGCTCGCGATCTCAAGCGAACGATCACCGGAGCTCGCGTCACCGACGGTGAGTTCCGCACGATGACGGAGCTCGGCAAGACGGTCGCCAACGGCGGCTTCAAGGCGATCGCCGGAGTCGACGTCCCCGAGATTCTGATGCCGTACCAGAACTGAGACGTCGGCTTCAGACGTTCTCTTACTCATCAAGAGACTGAATTGGGTGCCACTGGCGGCAGAATTGTGCCGCCAGTGCGAGTGAACTGGCAACCTCAATTTCCAGTCGAGGGAGCTCGAGGATCCGCAGTGCAGCACGGCGGGACGACCCGTCGTGGTTTGCACGCGGGACGCGCCCCGACCCTTTACTCTCAGTCACGAAATCAGATTGCGGAGCGGAAATGGCAAACGCGTTCAAACTGGAAGAACTCGAGGGGAAACTCGCGCTTCTCACCTTCGATGTCCCGGGCAAGCCGGTCAACACCTTCTCGCAGCCGGTTCTCACCGAGCTGGAAGAAATTGTGACCAAGCTCGAAGGTCGCAAAGATCTGAAGGGGCTTCTGCTCAAAAGTGCGAAGCCGGGGCAGTACATTGCGGGAGCCGACCTCAACGAGCTCGGCATGCTCGCATACGCCACGAAGAACGACGTGCAGAAAGGGCTCGAGCGGGGCCATCAGCTCTTCACCCGCGTCAGCAAGCTCCCCTTCCCGACCGTGGCGCTCATCGACGGCAACTGCATGGGAGGCGGCACCGAGCTTTCCCTTTCGATGGACTACCGCATTGCTTCGAACTCCCCGTCGACGAAGATCGGGCTCCCGGAAGTGAAAGTCGGCCTTGTTCCCGGTTGGGGTGGAACGCAGCGATTGCCGCGCGTGGTCGGGGTGCATCACTCCATCGAAATGATCACTTCGGGGGAGCCGGCTTCAGCAGCGAAGGCGGCGGCCATCGGGCTCGTGTTCGATGCAGTACCGGCCGAAAACCTCGTTGAAGAAGGTCGACGGCTCGTGGAGTTCGCTCACGAATCGGGTGAGTGGACCGAAAACCGGAAACTCCGTGAACAGCCGCTCGGCCTCAGCGAGGACCAGTTCCGCTTTGCGTTCGGAGTTTCGGAAGGTGCGGTCCTCGGACAGACCAAAGGGCAATACCCTGCTCCGGTCGCCGCTCTTCGGGCGATTCGCGACGGGATCAACGTCACGCTCGCCGAAGGACTTGAGATTGAAAAGAAATACGCCGCCGAGGTGACCGGCTCGCAGATCTCCGCGAACCTCATCGGCGTCTTCTTCATGACGAATCAGCTCGCACGCGATCGCGGCGTGACCGATCCGAACGTGAAGGCTCGCCCGGTCAAGCGCGTCGGCGTGCTCGGCGCCGGACAGATGGGTGCAGGCATCGCGACCGCGCACGCCCGCTCCGGCATTCCCGCGGGAATTGTCGACGTCGATGATGCGCGACTCGCAGACGGTATGAAGCGCGCTGCCGATACCGTTGCGGGGCGAATGAAGATCGGCCGAGCCACGCCGCAGGACATGCAGACCCTTCTCTCGAATCTTTCGACGTCAACTTCGCACAGCCTCTTCTCGGAATGC
>JBFWWA010000082.1:0-11736 GCA_050246455.1 Planctomycetaceae bacterium | reverse complement strand
TACGACAATCGCTTCAGTTCGTACTGTGTCGCAGCCGGATTGATAAACCGCTGGTAGACGTCGCGCACCAGACCGGACGCAATGACGACGAGGTACGAGCTGACAGTTGCCATGACCGCACCGAACGGGGCTGCGAGGATCAGTCCCGCAACGAACGAGCCGCCGGGCAGTCCGGAAGTCATCTGCAACGACATGCGCGGGATGATTTCGTCTGTTTTTCCGGGGGGGAGATTGATGTCGAGCGCGCGACCGCAGAGACAGATCATGACGAGCGGAATGTAGATGAAGAGATTGTAGGTACCGAGCAGGTAGATCGAGCGTCGGATGGTTCCGGTGCTGTTGGATGCCATCAACCGGACGATTCCCGCGGGTGAACCGAGCCCCGCGAAGACCCAGACAAAGAAAAACGAAAATGCGAGTCCGATCGGCATGAACTCGCGCGGCTTCATCGAACTGGCCGCGTTGGCGTCGGCAGCGGGCTGGAACGTCGGATCGTAACCGGGCGGATAGGCATAGGCGGCACCGACTTTTGGATCGGAAACTGCCTTGCGCGTTGCGAACTCAAGAGCAGGCATCTCGCGCGCCGCGGCTTCATCGCCATTGACGAGGGCAGCGACCTGCTCCGGTCGTTCCTGCATTCGCGCGTTGACGGCTCCAAACGTCAGCACCAGCAGGATGACAATGCCGACGAGCATCATCACACTCTGAAAGAGGTCGGTCCAGACCGCTGCAAGAAACCCTCCGGCCATCGTGTAGCCGACGACCGTGATTGTGAAAATTGCCAGGCCGGCGATGTACGGCCAGTCGGGAAGAGCCGATGCGGCGAGAATGGCTTTGCCGTGCTTTCCCGCCTCATCATTTCCGAGCGAAACGGCGAGCTGCTCGGTGTATTTCACATCGGAATCGAACGTCTGTCCGACAAGAGGCTTCAGCTTCTCGCGGACCTCTGCCGGCACGTTGTTTTTTTCGAGTGTTCGAAGAGTCCCCTCGGAAAACTCGAAGCGGCCGATGTTCTGATCTTCGGAAAGCTGGCTCGATCCGAGCCATGCCATCTTCATGACGATTGCGCCGGCTTTGAACTGCGCGACCATCATGAACGACATGTAGAAGAGGATGAACAGCGACGCAACGAGGCCGACCGTCGGGCTGTTAAAGCGGAGGCGGAAGAGATCGGGAATGGTGATTGCACCGCTGCGCCGTGAAATCTGAGCGAGCCGTTTCGCCAATACTCCGAATCCGGTGATCGGGACGATCATGTATCCGGCAATCCAGAGGAGTACCGCCCAGCCGTGCGTGTAGACGAGCGACGGAAACCCCATGAACGTTCCGCCGCTTTGCACGGTGGCAGTGAGCGCAAGCGCCCAGGCACCGAGTCCGCGATTACCCAGGAAGAATCCTTTGAGAAACGAACCCTTCTGCATCGCTCGGTTCGCGAGAACGCCGATCCATCCCGAAGCGGCAATGAACAGAAAGAGCGCGGCGAGCGTGCCGATGGTGTCGGAAGAAAACGCGGCCAGCATGCTCAACCCCCCAGGCCCAGATCGTCTGCGCCCGAGCCGGTGGGATCTTCACCGAGGTCTTCATCACGCATGATCAACGATGCGAAGATAGTCGAGAACAGAACGCATGCCCCCCACGGGACGATCACGCCCCAGAAGACCCACTCGGGAAAGCCGAGCACGAACTTCAGGTCGGCCGCAGTGCCTTTGTAGGCGTAAAGAGCGCAGTAGCCGATCGTGTAGCTGATTGCGATCACGAAATTCACGGCAACGATGATCGCTTCACGCCGCGAGCTGGTGAGTACGGGATCTTCGGGAGGGTTATGCACGCCGGACCTCTTGCGAGAAGAGTTTTCGGGCTGGTTGGCAGGAAGCCCATGGACCGCGGAGAGCGCGCTTCACGGTGGAAGGCCCGATTGTACCGTTGCGCGGAGCCTGTTTCAAAGAACGGCGCGCCGGGGTGCCGAGTCGGACGAATCGGGCCGGATGAGGACCGGACCGGCCTACCGCCGCCAGATGACGACGTGGCTTTGGGACTCGCCTCGCTCTCGCCGGCGAACCTTGAGAAGAATCGACTCGCGCTGCGGGTGTTCGGAGATGACCCGCGTCAGCTCGTCTCCGGAAGCGACCGGCTTGCGGGCAATCTCTTCGATCAGGTCGTAAACCTTGATCTGACCCGCCAGTGGACTTTGAGGCTCGATCTTGAGAACGAGCAGTCCACGCGTTGAGTTCGGATAGCCGAGCTGTGTTGCGAGCTCGGGTTCGATTTCATGAAGCGTGAGTCCCATCCCTTTGACCGGGAAACCCATCCCGGGTTTCGACGGAAGCTCGCTCATCTGGTCGTACTGGGCGCGATCGGAAAGGAGAACTTCAACGTCCTGTTTCTGTCCGTTGCGGAAGATGACCAGCTTCACTTTCTTGCCGACGGCAGTGAGGCTCACCAGATTGATGAGGTGATTCTCGTCCTGCACATCGATTCCCTCAAAACTCAGGATGACGTCGTCGACTCGAAGACCGGCACGCGCCGCCGGCGTATCGGCGTTGATGCGATCGACCTTCGCGCCGCGTACGCGGTCCAGCTTCAGCCGCTGTGCTTCGGCGCGGGTGAAGTCGGGATCGAGGCTCACCCCCAGAAATGCGCGCTGCACCGCCCCGTGTTCGAGGAGCTCCTCAACGACGCGCCGCACCAGATTGCTGGGAATGCTGAATCCGATGCCGTCATTGCCGCCGCTGTTCGAAGCAATGGCGGTGTTAATGCCGATGATCCGGCCGTAAACATCGACGAGCGGTCCGCCGCTGTTGCCGGGGTTGATGGCGGCGTCAGTCTGCAGGAAGTCCTGATTCAGAACTTCCGCCTTCCGCCCCAGATGCAGCGACCGGCGCCCTTTGGCGCTGATGATGCCGAGAGTGATCGACTGACTCAGGCCGAACGGGCTGCCGACGGCCAGCACCATGTTTCCGATCTGAACTTCATCGCTGTCACCCCAGCGCGCTGGAACAAGCCGGTCGCCCGAAACTTTGAGGACAGCCAGGTCGGTCTGCGTGTCGTCCCATTTGCGGACGGGATGAATCACGCGGCCGTCATGAAGCCGGATGTTGATCTGGTTGAGATCTTCGACACCCCGGACGACGTGCCGATTGGTGACGACGTAAAGCCCGGGTGATTTATTGCTGGTGACGAAAACGCCGGAGCCGGTTTCTTCAACGAGACCCCGATCCGCAGTCGTTCGATCGCTTTGAATATGCACGACGCTCGGTGTGACGAGCGCCGCGATTTTCGAGAGAACTTTTCCCCCTTCAAGGAGAGGGTTGGGCCCGCTCTCGAGTTCGCGGAATGCGACATCGGTGGCGACGGCTTCAGGATCGGCCTGCAGCGACGAACCGAGCGTAAAGAAGCCGAGAGGGATTCCCAGAGCGAGGCCGCAAACGAGCGCAGCACCGCACAGAAGCCATGGAGAACGGCGAAGCATGTTCGTTCAGTCTGCGAGATCGAAGTCGCCGAGCGAGAACTCCTTGTCGCTCATTCGTCCTTCATGTTCGTACGCCGACTCCCAGTCTGCGTCCTGATCCTCGTCGCCGGGAACACGAGCTTCCTGAGCTCGCTGGCAGGCGACGCACAGCGGAGTGAACGGGAGAGCTTTGAGACGCGTGATGGGAATTGCTTCCTCGCAGATCTCGCAGACGCCGTATCTTCCTTCGCGCATCAGTTCGATCGCCCGCTCGATCTGGTTCAGCTCACGGCTTTCCAGAGCGGCGAGTTGCGAATTGAGCTCGTTCTGAGCACCATCGTTGGCAGCGTCCCCGACGTCTCCACCGGCAGTGGAGGGAAGTCCCTGCGTCAGATCATCGGAGAGCTTCCGCCTCAGCGATTCGCGTTTGGCGATGAGCCGTTCTCGCAGTCGCAGGAGTGCGTCTTTGCGGGTCATGGAAGCGTTCCTTCGAGCCGTTGAGCAGGTGGGTCAATCCGAGTTCAGGCAGATGCGCGCCGGAGATGGGGCGAGACTATTATTCTCCCTCCCGGCAACCAGCCAACTATAGCTCCGGATTTCCGGGATGCGAACTGGCTGGAAGCGGAAATCGACCGGCCCGGAAGTTCGCCCCGGATCATCGGTAAAAACGGCGGCAGGATGATGCGTAACCCTTTTACAATTCAACGGATACGTTGTTTTCTGGGTTGGGCGTCTTCCGCCGTTTTATCGATTCTTCTTACAGTTGGCAGGCCCCTGAGACCGGAGGAAAGTCTCGTCGGACCGCGCTGGACACTCTGAACACCTTACGCCCCTACAGTCGATTCCGTTGATCCAAACCGACCAGTTTCCCTCTTCCGGCCAAACCGATCGCCGCAACTTCTGAATTTGGAATGGGTTAGACGCATGGCTGCATCGCCGGACCGGTGTCCTCCGTGAAGAGGTCCCGTTCGCTCGCCCCCAGTCTATGGAATTTCCTGAATCCCTCCCCCCGACTTATCGCGGAAGCTGGATTCTGGAAGTCGAGACCGAGAAATAGCGATCGATGGGGCTAGAGCGATTATGTCTTGCCGCTGAACGGCTGCACGCAACGTATTGACGGCCAGGTTGACGCTGTCCGCAAGGTTTTCGCAGGTGCTGTTGGCGGCTCCGGCCTCATGAGCTTGGCGGATCCAACGACCTTGACCCCCTTTTGCTTTTCACGTGTAATCCCGCCGTGAAGACCTTCGACCGCTACATCCTGATCAAGTATCTGCATGTCTACGTCATCCTGTTTGTGACGTTGTTCGGGCTGTTCGTCGTTTTCGACGGTTTCACCAATGTCGACGGATTTCAGCAGGATACGAGTGGCCCGGGCGAAGTCCTCGCGAAGATGGCAACGTACTACTCGTATCAATCAAGCTTCTTCTTTGATCTGGCGGGTTCGATTCTCGCCGCCATTTCGATCGTGATCGTTTTCGCGCTTCTTCAACGCAACGGCGAGATCCACCCGATTCTCGCGGCCGGGATTCCGACGTTCCGTCTGTTGATGCCGGTCGTCGTGGGAATCATGGTGATCAACGCCGGCCTGATCGTGAATCAGGAGTACATCATTCCCAGGATCGCGCCGGCGCTGCAGGCTTCGCGCAACGGCCTCGACAAGGGGACCGACAAGGTCGATCCGGTTTACGACAACTCGACGCTGATTCTCATTACCGGCGAGAAACTTTCTCTCGGTAAGCGAAAGATCCTCGAGGCGAAATTCGTGCTCCCGATGGGAGAGATTGCTCAGGATCTCACCACCATCGAAGCTGCCGAAGCCAGCTATCTGCCGGCAAGCGGAGAGCGTCCTGGTGGATGGCTGCTGAGCGGTCCGCGGCCGCAACTCGAGGAAATCCACCTGGCCGACAAGGGAGAACACTACGTCCGGCAGCTGCCCGATTTTCCGCAAACGCTCTTCATCGTGACCGACGTTGACTTCGATCAGCTTTACAACCGGAGTCAGAGTTACAAGCTCGCGTCCACTCCGGAGCTGATTCGCCGCATGAAGAATCCGGCGTTTGGAATCACTACGATCCGCGGACAGATGATGCACTTCCACTACCGTATGGTGCGACCTCTGATCAATCTTCTGATGGTGCTCGTCGCGGTTCCGCTCGTTGTCCGCAAGGAAAGTCGAGGGCTCGTTACGAACATGGCAGTCTGCACGGCAGTGATGGCCGTCGTGCTCGGAATCATCCACGCCTCGACGTATCTCGGCCAGACGAATCTCGTCACACCGCACCTGGCCGCTTGGATCCCGGTAATTTTCAGCGGTACGCTCGGCGCCTGGCTGACGGGAGTAACGCAGACTTAGGTTCGATCAGAAATGCGTTCGGTCAAGCGGCGAAACGCGGTCGCCGTTTCAGATCGCATACCTGCCGGAGCCATTCGAGCGTTCGATCGTCAGCGCCGGTTTCGCGAAATGACCTGAGAAGCTTCTGAAAGTCACGCCTGATGTCGTGACGAGAACCGCCGCGCTGGATCCCTTCGCAATCGATCAGCCAGAGCTCTGGACGGCCCTCTGGCGTCTCGTCGATGAACAGATGCCGAGTCGAAGCTCCTCTCCAGCGCAGGCCTCGGGCGTGGATCCTTTCGATCGTGCTCACGATCATGTGGAGCTGCTCGATCTGTCGGTCATGCGGAAGCTGCTGCCACTCATTCCGTAGCAGCCTTTCAGAGAGGGCCATTTCAACGGGGACTGCCGAAACGACGACGGCCGCACGGAATTGGAAGGCTCCATCCTCGAACAAAGCCAGCGGACGAGGAACATTGAGGCCGAGCGACCGCAGACGTTCAAGGCCGTTCCATTCCCGGGCCGGCAGGCTTTGGAACATCTGCCCGCCACGAATGTCCTTCGTGCGCGGGACGAGGCGGCGCAATCCCCAGTTCAGTTTGATGAACGCCTGGATCGTAGTTTCGTCAGTATCGGTGAGAGTGACCGGGAAGACGACACGATCACCGCGGTAGCGCTCGACTGCGAGCCCCTGTGCAAAGATCGCATCGAGAGTTCCGAATCCATTGCGCTCCAGGAGCGGCTGGATGCCGTCGGAACTGAAGAGTGTTCGTTGAAAACGAAACATCAATTGCCGATGACAGTCCACCGCGCAACACCGTCACGCAGTAGGTTAGTGGAAATTCTGGAGTGCAGCGCGTCCGCCGCGTAAAAAAGACGGGGAAATGTAGGAAAACTGCTCAGGCGTGTGAAGCCGGGTTTCCCTGGGTCGAAAACATCGCTCGTTGGTCTCTCCATTTCGGGCAGGGATCTCATCGGGTTCATCCTGGGAATCAGTAGACCCGCCCCGGAGCCGATCCCGGGGCGGGCCATTCGCATTGTGGATGAGTTGTCGGCGGTCAGGCCGGTTGGAACTCGTGGAGTTCCGCTTTGAGGCGGTTCCGCGCAGTGTGCAGGCGTCGCTTGATGGTTCCGACCGGACTGTCGAATCGATCACTCATTTCCTTGAGCGACTGTCCCTCAAAGTAGAACGCAATGAGCGTCCGACGGTCGAGGTCTCGAAGCCGTTCGATGCCCCCCCAGACATGCCGGGATGCCTCGTTCTGGATGAGGTCATCGAGCGGGGTGCGCGGGTCCGACTTGAGCGACTGGAACGTGTCCGCATTGTGCGCGGTCTCCGGAGGCCGACGCACTGCCCGATTGATCGACATCCGGACGGCGATCTGACGCAACCAGCCTGCAAACCGCTCCGGCTCTCGGAGCTGCGGCAGCTTGCGCATGGCTTGCATGAAAACTTCCTGGCTCACCTCGACCGCTTCCGCGCGGTTGCGCAGGCGCTGGAGCACCGTACCGAATACGGTCGGTTCAAACTGCGACACAAGCTGTCCGAACGAGTCGCGGCAGCCGCTTTGAGCCCGTCGGACAAGAGTTCCAATTTGCTCTTCGTCCATCATCTTGATTCAGTTCCCTTCTCCGCATGAGCTTGCCGTTGAGCGGAGATTTCGAGATTGCAATTGAGAGTTCAGGACCGGCTCCGGGCTTTTCGGCGGAAGCGCTCGGTAACAGCGCTCCGGGCTCGAATCCGTCGCTGGCGAGAGAATCAGGAATGCGCGAACGCGAACCCGTTGCCCGCCGGACGACAGCCGAGGATCACCGAGAAGCCGCTTCAGGAAATCCTCAAGTTCGAATATTCCCGAAACTCTGTGCCGGTCTCACGACCTGACACGCCGCTTAGCTGGAGAGCGCTCGGCTGATGACGAGCGATGCCCAGATGGCGGCCGGTGGATCCCCTGCCGTTGGCGTTAGCGTCGTCCGACACGAGTCGGTGCGCAACGCCGCGGATTTGCCCGGCATAGAACCCATGGAACAACCGCGCATTGCGGCCAGTTCCGCTGGTTCCGCCGAGGCCGCGCGCTTTTTCGCGCGCAGCTTGGGGTCCGACGGTCGTTTCTCAATGGCGTGAGGCTGCGGGAATGCGATGCCGCGGACCATCTCGTTTCCGGCGACGACGTGGTTGACCACGTGGTTCTGGAATACGACCTGGTTGTTTTGGCTGTTCGACGACATCGCAATCCTCCTGCGGGTTGCCTCAGCATCCCGGAAACTGAAAGGGCGATTTTTGCGCCCACGAGAAAGCACGCTGAGCGTGCGGGACAAAGTCCTCTACGCCCCCTCAGACAGAAGGTGGGGGGAGAAGGTTCGCCACTATTTTATCTTTTTTTCGGAAGAATTCGATCCCGTCTTCGGTTGTTCCGCGAGAGCCTCGAAATATCGGCGGACGAGATCGTCGTAGCCCGGGAGCGTTTTTTCGCCTAAGTCGTTGAGCAGCCTTTGTCTCAGCGTTTCAGGGAGGTGCCCCCAAACTTCCCCGAGAAGCTTCCGTTGCTGTTCGGCGGCGGCGTCCTTCTTCGCCGAATCCCCCTGGGCCTCCGTCGAATTCGTTCCCTGCTCGTCCTTCCGGCGGTTTTGATCGCCAGCCCCGGAATCCCGCGGATTTTGCTCCTGTTTTTCGCTGTCTTTCGAGTCGATGTCCTGTTGTTGTTTCGACTGCTGCTGCTGCTGCGATTGCTGGCGCTGCTGCATCCGGCTGGCCGCATCAATGAGCGACTGCAGGTCATCAATAACCTGCTTCTGGACCATCCTCGTTTCTTCCCCGGTTTCCTTGCGGCTGATCCGCTCCTCCGCGGTTTTCATCCCGGCGACGACACGCGCTGCGGTCGCCGCAGCATCACGGATCGAACCGACGCGCTTCGTGGGGTTGGGTGCGATTTGCTTCGGCTCGTCGAGTTGATCTGCCGATTCTGGACTCGGACTCTTATCTTCCTTGGTTACGGCGGGCAAGTCGGCCGCAAAGAGTGCGACACTCGGGAAGAGCAAAACAGCAGCGGACATCATCAGGTTGCGCAGATGCGGAAGGCACATTTCAGCGATCCCCCTTCGGAGCATCGTCGGATGTCGCTCTCTTTGCGAGTTCACGCGCCAGGTCGCGCGCGAGGTCGGCCAGTTTCCCCTGCTCGTCGGCGATGCGTGCCGCTTCGTCAAAGTTACTGGGTTCGGCCGAGGGATCACTCGACCGACTGAGTCCCGCGGTTCGCTCAGCCAATTCCACCTGCAGGGCTTTGAGCAACTTCAGCTGCGCCAGCAGGGCGATTGTATCGGAAGGCGGGGGATCGCCCTGCGGTTCTGCTTCGTTGTTCTGCTCTGCCGGTGGTTGCTCATCCCCTGGATTCGTTTTTTCAAGAGCGGCAACGAGATCGACAAATCTCTGCCGCGCACGCCTCTCCGCAGAGACGGTCGTCTCGTCCGTCGTTCGCTTTTCGATGCGCTCGGCAGCTCGCTGCAACTCCGTTGCGGCGCTACGGAGTGCAGCGGCGAACACCGGTGCCTCGGCAACTTTGCCGACGAGTTCGGTCGTTTCCCCCTGCAGTTGTTTCTGATTCGCAGCGAGGTCGGAAAGCGACTTTAGCTGCCCGCGACTCCAGTTTCCGCGCTTCTTCCGTTCTCCATCCAGCCGGAGAGTTTCATCAACGACGGACTGTTGGCGAGCAATCATTCCCTGGAGCGTATCTTCGATTCGTTCCAGAGTCTCCCGCGCCAGCTGCTCCTCCGCTTCCCGGCGTTTCTGGGCCAGTTCACGCTCCGCCTGCTTCAGATCTTCAAGTGCCTCTGAAGAATTGTCGGCAGCGGAATCGTGCTGGTTCTGATCAAGGCTCTCTTCCGCCTGGCGCATCCGAGTCGCTGATCGGGACGTTGCTCGCTCGGCACGATCTGCCTTCAGTCGACGAAGCCGGGGCTCGAGCTGCTCGGTCTTCTCCCGGATTGCCTGCTGTTCCTTTCGGAGTGCCGCACCCTCCGGTTGTTTCTGCGGCGATGCCTGCTTTTTCAGTGCCTCGGCCTGCTCGGAAACGCTCTGCTGCTTCTTTCGAAGTTCTTCGACGGCTTGCTCTGCGTCGCGCAATCCGGCCAAATGCGATTCGAGATCGCGCTCATCGGGCTTCTTCTTCAGCAGTTTCTCGATTTCTTCGAGATCCTTTAGCACGTTCTGTTGAGCGCTTGACGCTTCGCCGATGCGGTTCAAGCGCAATCGATCGGCAATGGCACGCATTCTCGATTCGTTCGCCTGCCGTTCGAGTCGCTCCCGAGCATCGCCGACGCTTGCGCCCGGTTCGTTTTGTTGTGTTCCGCCGTCGGGTGCGTGCTTCAACTCGTCTGCAAATTTCTGAAGCCGGTCCGCTTGTTGTGTTTGACGTTCGGCAAGTCGTGCGAGATCGGCCTGCTCTTGCGGCGACAGTTCGGGAAGGGCACGTGTCAGCGTTTTTTTGCCGACGTCGGCCGTTTCACGGTTCAGGTCTTTCTGTCGCGAAATCAATCCCTCGAGTTCGGCCTGAAGTTCCCGCTGGTCGCGCCACTTGCCGAGGTCGCGAAGCACCTCATCGAGCCCTTCGATAACGGCCGCCTGTGCATGCCGAGCCTCATCGAGTGCGGCCCCCCCCTCTCGACCCGGATTGTCGGGAGTCTGGTTCGTTGAGTTCCGAGTACTCGCCGCTGATGCATTATTCTCCGCTTCCTTGAGGGCGTCGGTCAGTCTTTGTTCGATCTTCGGGAACTGGTCGCTTGAGAGTTGCGACAGTTCTCCGACAATGCGCAAGAGCCGCTTGGCCGTCTCGGGATTCTCGATATTGTTCTTCTTCAATTCGTCGAGAAGCTCTTGCGCTTGCCCTCGAATGCCTTGCCGATCCGCATTGAGGCGCGTGGCAATGCGGCGCTGATCAAGATCGATCCGTTTGAGGGTGTCGATGTCGGATGGCTGCAACCTCGACGCTTTATCCCACTGCGTCGCAACTTCGCCGGCCTGTTCTCGTGCGAGCGATTGCGCCCCGCGGATCGACTGCAATTGATCGAGTAACGCCAGTTGTTTCGACGCGACTTCATTCGCTTTTTCATCGCGAGAGACGATTGTGAGCGAACGATGGGGACTTTTTCCGACATGTGCCGGCCCCAGATCGAAGTCGTCGGTTGCCTCCGCCAGGTAATCGATGCGCATTCCCTCTTTCGGGCGGATGTCCGCCAGGTTCCACGTCATCTCTGCAGCAACCGGCCCCGTCCGTTCGCCCTCAAATGGGAGCACAACGCCGGCCGACGCGTCGCTGCTTTCGCCGATCTGGTACCGCAGCCGGATTTCGCGCAGGCCCATGTCGTCTCGAGCTGTCACGCGGACGGGAACCTGGGCGTCGACTGTGACCGTGAGGTCGTTTTCCGGCTTTTCAATTGCAACCTGCGGCACGAGGTCGGCTCGGGCGCGAATCTCGTAGCGTGAGTCTTCGAACTGGAATCCGAAATGATCGCGCAGAAGGAAGCCGTAGCCATAGACCCCCTCTTTGGGAATGCTGAACTGCGCGCGAAATGTTCGGTTGTCTTCCTCGAGCTTGAGTGGAATTCCCCGGTCTTCATCGATCTGAAGTTCCGCAGCAGCAACCGGCTTATCGAGCCGGACCTCGACGTCGACGCGCGTTCCGACCATTGCCTGCAGATGCCCCACCCCCGGCGACAGCTTCTCAGGCGGAATCTGAGAATAGGACGGTGGTGTCAAAGACACCTGGAGCTGTTGGACGACGGGGGGCAAGATGACTTCGAGGTCATGATAGGCATCGTGTCATCGTCACCGCCGAAAGCACGAAAACGTACTGGTCCGGTCGCGGTCGGAATTCGAGCCGCGAAGACGTCGCGAGTTTCACCCTGCTAGTCGCGGAGTGAGGCGCGTCGCAGGCGCTCCGTTACGGGCTCCTTGCCTACGACC
>JBFWWA010000081.1:0-11749 GCA_050246455.1 Planctomycetaceae bacterium | reverse complement strand
GTTTCTGCACTGCACTCCTTCGGTCTCGAAGAAGAGGCGCCGGCCTTGTGCCGCATCACCGTTCAACTTCAGGATCTCGTCGGCGCGAACAACCGTGCCGAGCCGCTTCGCCCGTTTCTCTTCCGGGAGGAAACGCTCAAAGAGGTCGCGAACGGCAACCTGCTCGTGCCCGCTTCCCTTCTCGACAGCGATTGCAATTCCTTCGGCCGATATCGAACGCCGATCGACTGCGCGCATCAGCGACAGTGCGCCGCTTGTTGTCGACAGCAGCCGGTTGATGACTTCCGCCCGGGAACTCGTCCCATTCGGTCCGTCCGTCTTGAGATCGCCGAGCAGCCGTTGCTCTTCCGCTCGCCGCGCAACTGCGGCATCGCTCGGAGAGGGTGCGCTGCCGGACTTTGGAGGGAGCGACTCGATCCAGTCGTGGATGAGCTGCAGCCCCGCTTCGTCGACCTGCTGCGCTCCGATGTGCGGCATATGCCCGCTGCCGAGCTTCGCCATGCGATAAAACAATACGGAGCGCGCCGGATCCCCCGGCGCAACAACCTCCGCGGAGGAAATGCCGAACGTCCCCAGCGAAGGGCGTTCGCCGATGAGTGATGTTTCCGCCAGCGGAAGGTCGAATTGCAGTTTCGTGAGCACCGCGCTCCCGGCATGCATCCGATGGCAGTGTGCGCAGTTTGTATGCAGATACGCGCGGGCGCGGTCATCAAGCTTCACGACGTCATTGCCTGGCTCCGCAAGTTGTGGCCGTTTGTCGGCGGGAACCGGCGTTTCGAACAGCCCGAGACGAAAGAACTCATCGATCTGCGAGCGATGTTCTCCCGGTTCTCCGGACATCCGGTGGAGCTGATGCGTCTGAAACGCGAGAGCCGAGCCCGACCAGGGGTTGTGGCAGCGCAGACATTCCGCACGGCTCGCAAAATGCCATCGCTGCTTGCGCGATCCGGTCCCGTCGCCGACATCGATCGTCGCATCCGCACCCGCTGCCTCGACGAGAGCCGCATCAGTCTGCTCCGCATTCCATGCGTACGTGTACGCTTTCCATTCGGTCCCGGTGTAGTGGAGCAACTGGGTCTCGACACGCCGTTTCGCGCTATTCTCTCCACTGTTTAGAGAGAGCGTTTTTGCGAGCACCGTGTCCTTCGGGAATTGCCACACCGGTTCGACCGGTTTGATGCGCGACTCACCCGGCAGCGCAACGTGACGCTCGGCCAACGCCCCATCCTCCCACGGCTCGGCGTTGATCTGGTACGGCACGACACCCGCCGACGGTGTCAAAGCCGGCAGCGACGTAAACAAACCGGTCTCGCTTAACTGCTGTGGAAACGCGCTCGGCTCACTTGATTGCGGATTCGGCACGAGACGGTGCACCGATCCGCCGATATGGTGCAAAAGATACATTTCCCCCGAGCTGTCGACGTTGAAGTTGACGATCCGCAGCGTTGTGTCGGCGATTTCGCGCGGCTTTGGGACGCCCTTGCCATCCGTCCGCAGCGACCAGATTTTGCCGGTGTCGTAGTCTCCATAGATGAATGAACCCGCCAGTTCCGGAAGCCTCGTGCCGTCGTACGAGACACCGGCGGTAATCGACGACGACTCCGAATGCGGATGCTCGATGGTCGGCGGCAGAATCGGGGACGGGCCGCGCGGCCAGTCGGGATGAGTCGACTGCCGTCCCTCGACCACACTCCAGCCGTAATTGCCGCCGCGCTCGACTCGAATCAGAAGTTCCCACAATTCCCAGCCGACGTCGCCGACCCACAAGTCCCCCGACTTCGAATCGAAACTCATCCGCCACGGATTGCGCAAACCGAACGCCCAGATTTCGGGGCGCGTCCCCGCCAATGATGGAAACGGGTTGTCGGGGGGAATGCGATAGTTCCGCCCTTCATCCGCATGATCGACGTCGATGCGGAGAATCGACGACAGCAGGTCGCTGCAATCCTGGCCCGTCTTCAGCGTATCGGGAGGATTCGGACCCGCACCGTCGCCTGTGGAGATATAGAGGTATCCATCCGGCCCGAACTTCAAACAGCAACCGTTGTGACCTCCGGAGAGAAACGTGATGACGACCTGCTCGCTCTTCGGTTCGATGGTCGGCGGATCGCTCTCCGACACCTGGAAGCGGAGTATGCGCGTCCCGTCCGGCTGTTCCGCATCGCGAATGCAGCAAAGATAACAGTAGCGGTTCTCCGCGAACCTGGGATGAAACGCGAGCGAGTACGTCTGCTTCACCCCCGGCAAATCCTTCGCGGCGTCGAGTACGAGTTCGGAGGTTGCCACGTCGGATTGATTCACAAACGACAGCACCTTGCCGTTCTGTTCGACGACGAACATCCGATCGCTACCCGGCATACTGACGAGATCGACCGGCATGTTGAACGTGAGCTTCGGAAAGACCCGTTCCACGTCATAGGGCAACGGGGGTTCGGGTGAGCCGACGACGCGGGACTTCGTCCACTGCGTTCGTTTTGCGGGTACGGGAGCCGCGGATCGGGAACTCGCGACGGCAGGCTCGTCGGCGCGGACGCAATCTGCCGCACCGCTCATCAACAGTTGCGTGCTGAGCAACAGCACCACGAGCTTCACTTTCACCGGGCTTTTCCTGAAAACGGTTCCGCTCGGAATTGAAAACGATTCCAGAACTCTACCAGATTTCTTGCGTCCGAACCTCGACACATGGGACAATCGCGACGAACCGCGGCACCGAGACGGCCGTCTCGGAGCAATCCCATCTGCGAAAGTTCCCGAGGGGAAGTTTTATGTTGCGTCGTTCCCAATCGCTGAGTTCGCCGCTCCGCACTGTTTTTATTACTGCGATCGCGGCGGCCGTCGGTTTTGCACTGCCTCGTGTCGGCAGCGGTGAATCCAACGCCGCGGAACAGGTAAAGCGGCGGCCGAATATCGTTTTCATCCTTGCCGACGATATGGGGTACGGCGATCTCGGCTGCTACGGGCAGCAGAAGATCCGTACGCCGCGCATCGATCAGCTTGCGGCGGAAGGGGTCCGCTTTACCGATTTCTATGCGGGCTCCACCGTCTGTGCGCCGTCGCGATGCGTCCTCATGACCGGCCTGCATACCGGACATTGCTTTGTTCGCGGCAACGCACGGCTCGATCTGCGGCCCGAAGATAGAACCGTCGCGGAAGTCCTCAAAGAGAACGGATACACAACCGGCCTGTTCGGCAAATGGGGGCTCGGTTCCGCCGGCAACAGCGGGATTCCGACGCGGCAGGGATTCGACGACTTCTTCGGCTACCTCGATCAGCATCATGCCCACAACTACTACCCCGCGTTCCTGTGGCGGAATGAAACTCGAGCGGATTTGAAGAACGTCGTGCCGGGCGAGGGACCATTCGGGTCGGGGGTTGCATCGACAAAAGTTGAATACAGTCCGGATCTCATCGCGAACGAAGCACTCGCCTTCATCGATCGCAATAAGGATCGTCAGTTTTTTCTCTACTTCGCCTCCACACTTCCGCACGCGAACAATGAAGCGGGCAAACGGGGCATGGAGACTCCCGATTACGGGGAATACGAATCGCGTGAATGGCCCGACGCGCAGAAGGGCCACGCGGCGATGATCTCACGCCTCGACAGCGACGTCGGCCGCATCCTCGACCGACTGGAACGTCACGGACTCAGAAACGACACCGTTGTTTTCTTCTCTTCCGATAATGGCCCGCATCGAGAGGGGGGCGCCGACCCCGACTTCTTCGATTCGAACGGCCCCCTCCGCGGGACGAAGCGAGATCTGACCGATGGAGGGATTCGTGTTCCGTTCATTGTGCGGTGGCCGCCGGTCATTCGGGCGGGCAAAGTCAGCGACGAGGTCGGCTATTTCGCCGACTTCCTGCCGACGGCGGTCGAGATTGCGCACGGCCGAAAACTCGACGGGCTCGATGGGCGGCCACTCACGGCGGTCTTCAGTCGCCCCCGATCCGAGGCAAAAGATCGGCCGCTCTATTGGGAATTCTACGAACGCGGATCCGCACGCGCTGCACGCTACGGGCGATGGAAAGGAATCGCGACGCCGATGGAAAGCGACCAGATTGAAATCTACGACGTCGCGGACGACCCCGGCGAGTCAACAGATCTCGCCCCCACGCGTCCGGACCTCGTCAAACAGTTCCGCGATATCCTCAGGCAATCCCACACGGACTCGCCACACTGGAAGGTTCGGGGCAATGACAGCAAGTCGCGTCGGACCAAGCAACAATGACAATAGATGTGCGGCGGGATCGGGGATTGCCGTCAGATTGCGGCGACTTCCGAAAACTGCAGGTTCCAGTGGACGACGTGTCCGCGGTCTTCTTCGCCGATGACATCCACCCGGCGAAGTACCGGGACGCCGTTCTCTATAACCTGAAAGACGGTTCCCCGGCTTGCGAAGTCGTGGAAGCGCTGCATCGGCTTGAATGTCATCGTCTTTGGCCGCATCGCCTCAATCGGGAATCCACAGCCGAAGAGTTCGTAGAGGAGCACGAGCGCGCGCGCGAGCCAGAGTTGAATCTGGACATCGCAGCAATCGCTCGGCGGGATTCGATCGGCGGCCATGCCGAGCATGCGCAGGCGCGGCTCAACCCGCTTCCCGTCTGGACTCCGTCTGCTCGTGAAAGCAAGAACTTCGAGCACGTCGTCGGACGACGAACCGTCGGGGATCCAGCCGAAAAACTCGGCCGGCTGCCCGCCGTTGTTCTTCGACTGAATCCAGCTGTCCAAACCGAGGTGCAGGCCCTGATAGCGATCGTCGTTGATCTGCATGATTTCCGCAAAGCGGTCGAGGCTGCCCTGAGTTTCCAGGGCAATCCATCGCCCCCGACAGACGTCAGTAGTCGGAATCGAAATCGCAGTGGCCGCGTCAGACATACCCCAATCGCTTCCCGAGCATCTACGGTTCTTTAGATAATAACGCCTGTGGATTTTGTCACCGTGTCTGCGCCATCCGTAGCGACCGCCGTAAGTATGCCAGTCGTAGTGCTTTCCCCACTCACTGTGACCGTCCCGTTGTGGATTTCATCTTCATCCAGAAAGACCCATCCGAACGCCGGAGTCGTGCTTCCATTCGGCACATTCTGCAATGAGTAGTCGATACGAATCGTCCCTTTGTAGCCGCCGATTGATCGGACTTCGACTCCTTTATGGACTTGTCCCCATACTCCTGACTTCGCATACCCAGTAAGGTCCATTTCAAAGCTGCCCGGCATCGATATTCTCCACTTTGTCAGTGTTAAGGCTTCGTCGTGAATTTCCAGTATCGAGAGCCATCAGCTAACGTCTGATTAGCAATGAGATTGGCCCCCATGTATTTGGCGGCAGCGTTGACCAGATTCAAAATCGGAAGATAGCGAAGATCGTTGCCGATATAGAGCTCAATGTCCTGTTCGGCAGCGACATCCTTCAGCTTTAACTTGGTATACATCGTTTGAGCGGCCCATTCCGCCCGCTTGATCGCGCAAGCATCTGATGAATTCCCAATATGACGTGCGTTCAAGCCGATCATTTTCAGCAGCGGTTTTGATCGTTTATTCTGTTCGTCATAAGCGCGCCATCGAATTCCCATCAACATGACCAGATTCTGCAGGGTGTGTGTTTCACTGGTGAAGAAGGCCCAGATATCGAGTTTTCTGTACTGAGGCGCACCAAAGTTCGCTTCCAATTGATTGTAGAAATTTGCGGTTTCGAACTTATGTTCTTTTTCTTCGACATGTTCTCCGACCGCATCCTTGTCTGATAGTCCTTCATACGCACGGTTGGACATTCGGAGCACTCGCAGACAGGCAGCCCGAACCTCGTCGCTATTATCGTCCTTGCCAATATTGACCCAGTTCCCTGTCGGATTCTCTGGGCACGTATCGGTCTGAGGTTCCTCGGGTTTGGCTCCTGTGGACGCACTTTGCTGCTTCGGGTCTTCCTGGGCCATGAGGAGTTCCGCTCCTCCCAGCGCGATTCCGGCACTCAAGAATCCTCGGCGATCCATAGGGGCATCTCCAGGTGCATAGTTGGTGTTGCAGCGCCGCCAATTCAATGATCGACGACGACGCAATTATGAAATGCTCCGGCGCTGGAAGCAACTTCTTTTTATTCGGGAATGTGATTGAAGTAGTACAAACACCGACAGGCCATCCCGCCGTGGAATGCATCCTAGGGAGACGGGTATTGCGGAAAGTGAATTTTCGATCGATGGCGGCGGGCGAGCGAACGGTATTCCTCGGGCTCAATGGCCACTGAGTCGCGTTGTCCCGAAACCCGATGCGATGTCGCCAGTTCTGACTGATGCAACAAGTCCAGGACCTCATCTCCGGTCGGCGCGACGAGATCATATCGAAAAATCGTCGCCCGCTCGGTAATGGCGACGATGCTCGATGAATCGGGGAGGAAGTAACAGCCGATCAAATTGTGTGGCTGAATGAATGGCGGGGTCACCGGCTCGCCGGTCGACGCGTGCCAGACCCGCACCGATCGATCGGTCGCTGCGCAGACGACGAACTCGCCGTCACTGCTGAAATCGGCATGTAGTATGTTGCTGCCGAAGTAGATGTCATTTCTGGTGTCGAGATGACAGACTCGCGCCCGGCCTGCCTCACAGTAGCCGACGATTCTCTTTCCGTCCGGGCTGAACTTCGCCGTCCAGCTGGCACCCGGCTGACCCGGATAGGTGCTGATCGGCCGCGCGGTGGCAGCCTCCCAGATGGCGAGTGCTCCGTCGCGCGACACGGTAAGCAGCAAATCCTGCTCAGGATGGAACTGGAGACGTCCGCTGCTGACCGGCAGCGCGATTGGCGTATTTCCCTCGGATTCGCCGGTGGGGTGAAGTTTCCAGAGCAATGTCTTATCCGCATGCGATCCGGTTGCAAGCCACTCGCCGCTTGGAGAGAACGCGACGTCGGTGACCTCGGACGCGTTTTCGAACTCCCGTTCGATCTGGCCGGTCCCCACGTTCCAGAGACGCGCGATGTTATCAAGACAGACTGTCGCCAGTTTATCCCCCTGACGCGATAAACGAACGCAGTTCACTGACGAGGGATGTACGAGTTTCGGCGTCAGGGGCTTTCCGCGCCTGGCGTCCCAGACTCGTGCGACACCGTCCGCTGTTCCAATCGCAAAGCAGGATCCGTCTCGGGAAAACTCCACCCCGCCGACCGATCCGTTGAGCCGTGGGAGTACGATCCCCGGCGCCTCGACGCCGTCCAGCTCGTAAACGCGAGGCGTGAGATCCGAACCTCCCACCAGGAGCCGATGATCGTCTGGTGAGATGGCCACAACGTCGAGCCGAGCATCACTCGGTGCGATGACCAGCGGCGTTTCCGCGATATTCCATTCACGAATGGCGTGGTCGGCTCCGAAGCTCAACAACCGGTCGTTATCGATAAACTGAACCCCGCGCACCGCATCGCCGTGCAGCATCGGCATGCCTCGAAGCTTGCCGGTGCGCGTCTCCCAGACTCGCACGTATCCATCGTGACATGCCGTCGCGAGCAGGTCCCCTGCGGAGCGAAAATCGAGGTCATACAAGTTTCGCTCATGCGGCAGCCAGGGCGTTCCTTGTGTGCCGTTGGAGACGTTCCAAAGCGTAATCGATTCCGATTTACTACCAAGCGTCAGAGAAGCCAGCAGCTTATTGTCGGGGCTGAACGCGAGGAGACCGACCGGTTTCGGAACAACGATGGACGTCGCGCCTTCAAGGTTGCTTGCGATCGTATCCAGAATTCGCACATGCCTCTGATGATCCTTCGACAATCCCTGATCGTAGCTCGCAATGGCGAGCATTCGGCCGTCGTGGCTGTACTCGAGGGCGGTGATCATCTCCGGAAGAGGCACTTTCAGATCCAGTTCTCCGGTCGACACATTCCAGATCCGGACGTCGCCGTCGCCGCCGCTGGCGAGTCGCGTCCCATCCGGACTGAAGGCGATCGCAAGGACAACTCCGCCGTGCTCCAGGATGCGGACAGAATCCGCCGAAGGAGCCCGCCAATTCCAGAGTCGCGCTCGCTTGTCGAGATGCGACGTCGCGATGAAATCTCCGGTGGAACTGACCAGCAGGTCGCCCGAAATCTGCGGAACACTCTGCTCGCTGACGACTTTCCCTTCGTCTGTGTTCCAGACCCGGACGACGTAATTGTTTCCGGCGGAGACGAGATGACGTCCATCCGGCAGCATCTCCAGCACAGAAATCCGGGAATCGTTCTGGAACTCCTTCAGAAGCTTCCCGGATTCGAAATCCCACACACGAATGAGATTGTCCGCCGACGCGCTCGCAAATCGTTTGAGATCGCGACTCAGCGAAACCTGCAAAACCTCTGATTCGTGAAACCACATTCTCTCGAGTCTCGGGCACTTCCGCAGCGCGCTCTCGAGACGCAAGCGGCTGACCGGCTCGCGGGAAGCATCATCCCGGTCGATGCGATACGCCTCCGCAAGCCAGGGAACGGCGGCCATGATGTCGTCCTTCACGAACTGTTCGGCTCGTGTCACCGAAAGTCGCGAGGCGCGCCGATTGGCTTCCTGATTCGCAACTCGCTCGTCGCGATAGAGCTTGTACGTCACGGCGGTTGCGACGCTCATGATGACGAGAATTGTCGAGACGGCGATCGTCGCCCCGGGGTTGCGCCGGCACCAGCGGGTGAAACGGCCGATGCGGCCGATGCGGCGCGCGCGGATCGGGACGTTGTTCAGCCAGCGCTGCAGGTCGTCGGCGAAATCTTTGGCGGTCTGGTAGCGCTTGTAGACATTCTTCTCCATCGCCTTCTGGCAGATCGTCTGCAGATCGACCGGGATTCGAACATTGAAACTGCGTAGCTGACGGGGTTCGGAATTGCGAATCTGATCGATAATCTTCTGATGGACTCCGTGGAACGGCCGTTCTCCGGTCAGCATCTCGAAAAGCACGACGCCGAGGCTGTAAATGTCGGTCCGGAAGTCGATCTTCCAGTTCTCGCCTGCTGCCTGCTCGGGGCTCATGTACGCGACGGTTCCCTTCACGCGCCCGTCTGAGGTCATCCGTTCATCGCGCTGCGTGTCGATGGCGAGGCCGAAATCCATCAGCAGCGGAGTCCCTTTGCGGTCCATCATGATGTTGCCGGGCTTGATATCGCGGTGGACCAGTTGATGGTCGTGCGCGTGCTGCAACGCCACGGCGACTTTGGAAATGATCTCGGCACACTCCCTGTAGGGAAGCCGCTTCCCGGCCATGTAGTTTCCGAGGGATTGCCCGTCGACGTACCGGCTGGCAATGTACGGAACCCCATCCACTTCATCGGCGTCGTACACCTGCACAATGCCGGGATGCTCGAGTTTCGCGGCCTTTTGCCCCTCGCGAAGAAACTGGGCCCGCTCTTCGGGCGATACGAAGGTCTCATTGTGCGGCATCTTCAATGCCACAATTCGATTCAGACGCGTATCGTGCGCACGAAAAACTTTGCCGAATCCCCCCTGACCGATCTGCTGCATCATCAGAAAACGGCCAAGGTGGAAACGAAGCGGCGGGACCCTGCCCGGCTGATTGGAAAGCATCTCCTCGAGCCGCTCAGCCGGAAACACCTTCGTGCTCTCGGTGTCGTCCGATATCTCGATTTGCGCTGCACACGCCGGACAACGGGCGTGACTCTCGCTTCGCTGAATGAAATCGAGCGATTCACCGCATTGAGGACAGAGTAGCGCCATTGCGTAAGCATTCCGAAGCTGTGGATGACACTCACTTCAGCAGGAACGACCGGTCGATCGCCGCGCGATCCTAGAGCGCAGCGCCACCATTGAGCGCCACTCAGGCTGCGGCCTCTCATCGTTTCCAACCTATCCGCCGGGTCAAAGAATATCGAATGATTTTTCAAGACCAGAAAGCGAATTGCAGCGGCAAGAATTTCAAGTGGCGCCGTTCTCCGTCGAATCGACTGGGACTGAGAACTTACCGGATCATCTCCGGGGCAATTCCCCAGCTGGCAGAGCTGATCAGTTCCGAAAGCTGATCGGAATCACCATCCGGTTCAGGGACGGATTTTCCCTCCTTCCCCCCTGATGACCGATTCCTTGAAAAGCCGCTTCGCTGGAGACAAATGGGAAGACTCCGGGCCGTTTCTGTCTCTCGGTCCGCTTTGTTGCCAAGAACCTGAAACTGCCGGCATCAGTTGAGATTGAATCTCAGTATCTCTATTATTGTGAGTGCCGCCCGCCAAATGCCGCTCAGGCATCCAGCCAGCTCTCAACCACCGCAAACCCACTATCACCACTGAGGTCCAAAGGCCATGCGCGCTCGGCGAAATGCCTTTACGTTGATCGAACTCCTCGTCGTCATCGCAATCATCGCGGTTCTGATGGCGCTTCTCCTCCCGGCAGTCCAGGAAGCACGTGAAGCGGCACGACGCACGCAGTGCAGGAACAATCTCAAGCAGATCGGACTGGCTTTTCACAACTATCACGACTCAGCCGGATCCTTTCCGCTCAGCAGCGAGTGGATCGATAAGGGGTGCTGGATGATGCGAGGCTGGTCGACCCGCATTTATCCGCAACTCGAGCAGTCGACGATGTTCTACGAATGGGATGAGAATCTCAGCGAGTACGAGGGATCGAACCGGCAGCTCTTCGGAACCCCCGTTGCTGCCTTCGTCTGCCCCAGCACTCCACAGCCAAACCCGGCGACATTCGAGATCCCGAACTGGATTTGCGGATACAGCGAAGGCCCGAACGTGACACTCGGCCGCGTCGACTATCTGGCTCCGCATGAGGGGACTGACCGGGACGGCTCGTACAACCCCATCGGCCCGGTCCGACTCGGACTGATGGAGATGTACACGAATAAGAAGTTTCAGGATGTTTACGACGGCACCAGCCAGGTGATCATGATTGCCGAGTGTGCCGGACTGCCGATGATTTACCGCAAGAAACAGGCGTATCCCGGCTCTCCCGACACGATCGACACCAACAACTACATCGGCCACGTCGGCGGTGCGAATCGGCTCGAACTCTGGGGCTGGGACCCGAGCGGAACCACCTGGACCGGCGGCAACGGAATCATCAACCGCACCAACGCCTGGGGAAGCAACATCTTCTCATTCCATGATGGCGGGGCGATGGTCCTTCTGTGCGACGGCTCCGTCCGCTTCCTCAGCGAGAACACGAACGCCGAAACCATCCGGATGATGGTCGATATCGACGACGGCGAGGTCATCGGTGAATTCTGATACCGGCCCCGTTCGCACGTTGCCCCGACTGCAAAGCGATTGCCGTATGTTGCTCCGTCTCTGCATTGCGTGTCTGCCGTTGTGGATCCTCGCCGGCTGCAGCAATCAGCCGAACGACGGGTTGGATAAACATCCGGTGACCGGCTCGGTTCTGGTCGACGGCGCGCCGGCGGAAGGGGTTGTTGTCCGGTTCTTCCGCGACGGGCGAGCCGGCTCGACAAATGCCGATACGCCGCTCGCCGTTACGAAATCGGACGGCAGTTTCGAACTATCGACAAACGGCGACGGTGACGGTGCAGTTCCCGGTCAATATACGGTGACGTTCTTCTGGAAGACCGGAAACTCACCCGCCGCGGAAGATCGGCTCGGCGGCCGCTACGCGAAACTCGAAGATTCCAAGGTAACCGTCGAAGTCGTCAGCGGCTCCAACAAGCTCGACCCGTTCCAGCTCGAGAAATCGGCCGGGGGAACGGGGGGCGGCTCAAAGCCGCCGGTGGCGAATGCGCCGCCGCTGCGTTAGCTTCGCTGCCATGTTCGCCGCGGCGCGAAGCATTGCGAATCGACTCAT
>JBFWWA010000080.1:0-11760 GCA_050246455.1 Planctomycetaceae bacterium | reverse complement strand
CGTGACGAGACCGGCACGAAAAAAGCCCCCCAGCAAGGCCTCCCGCAGCTTGAGGTTGTCCTGATATTCGCGCGTCGCCGTCGTCAGACCCAAAAAGAGCATGAACCCGCCGAAAAAGACGTCGGGATGGTGAGCAAAGAAAACCACGGCGCCGAGAAACAGAATATGAAGCACCGTCAACCAGACGGGCACGCGGCCGCTTTTGCTCAGGACCACCGGGATGTTCGACAGCTCGCGTCGAAAGATGATCGAAAGCACCAGCGTGGACGCAATACAGCTCGCGACGGCTCGCCAGCCGAAATGCGACAGCATGAACGGCGTGTCCCACCCCCACTTGGCAGCAACCATGAGCACGGGCGGAGCGGCAAAATGCGTCAGCGTTCCGCCGATCGACACGTTCACGAACAGCAGGCCGAGCGTCGCGTAAGCGAATCGCCGACTGATCTCCTGATCGAAGTAGCGGCGTTTGAGAACAATCGCCAGCAACGTCATTGCAGCCGGTTCCGTAATGAACGAGCCGAGCAGCGGTCCGACGGAGAGCGCCGACATGTAAAACGCAAGGCTCGGCGAAACGGGCAGGACCGACGCAATCGACGTCAGAATCCGTTCAGCGAGCGAGACGATGGGGCGCGTCGCCGCGACGACCATCACCACGAGCACGAATTTCGCTTCGGTGAAATTCAGCCCTTCAATGTAGTGCACCGCGGAGCCGATCGAACGCTCGACGGCCGCAATGCCGAGGAACAGAACGGCCGCCCAGAGCCCGAAAACAACTTCCGTCTCCGCCAGAAAATGCAGCACGTTCTCGGCAACCGACCCGCGCGGATACCGATGCGCCCAGCGGGCGAAACGGTTGACCGAAAACGTATGCAGAACTGCCAGAACGAACATCACAGTCGCGAGAACTTCGATCGCGGACGGATTCATATTTCCTCTCGGATGAAACTACGACACAGCGCGTGTACGTCCTGTTGCGCATCAGCCGTGGCTAATCGGCAACCTCGCTTGAGTAAAGTGCAATCAGTTTTGCGGCAACCCACAGCGCGAGTCCACTCGGAATCGCCGCGACGACAAATCGTCGCAAATCTTCTCGGGTCGCCGTCTGGCCGTATGCCGTCCGGGCATTTCCGGTCCGGAAGTCGAACCATCTCGCAAGCACGACGCCGATCAGAACCAGCCCGAAGACAATATCGGCGCCCGTGAACCAGCGCTCTCCACCGTCCGCAATCTGAATCGCAATGAGAAACAGAAACACCGGACCGAGCATCATCCAGAACAGTCGTGGCAGGGCCGAATACATCGGTTCATACTGAGTCGCCATGAGACCTCCAGTCACGATTCTGCGCAGCCAGCACAAATCGAGCGTTGAACTGCGGAATCGATGCGGCGGGAATTGAGAGACGCGGCACGCTAGAAATGCGCAGGCCGAGTACTGACGATACCGCGAGACGGGTTCACCAGCCGCCGCCGTTGGTGACAAAGAGCAGCAGGTAGAGTGCGTGCTCCGAGCAGAATGTGGTCTGGATGCAGCTTTTCATCGACATAATACGATTCAGGATTTGTCGGTCAGCTGATTCAAATCTATCAGCAGGACGCCCTATCGGCAATGAGTGCGGCTGAAATCCGTGCGAACGCGCGTTCATCAACTGTCGGACCGATGCCGATCGGAATGAACCACTGCAGTTGCGTCCAGCGAATGACTCGCAACGCTTCTCGTCGTGAATCGAACGTCTGGATGCGTCGAGTGAGAATTCGACGGCATGTACCCGACCGGCGCGAAAATCGCTGCAATCTCTTGCGAGCCGGCGGGGTTCATTCTTAATCTCAGGAATCAGCGACGGACCGGCGGGATCTTCCCGCGGCTTCTCAAGACGACCCCTCATCTTCTGCAGGAAACGCCGTGACCCACCGCATCTTGTTCGATCCCGGCGATTATCGTGATCTCAGCCCGGAGGAGAGAGCACTGCTCCAGACCGGATACCAGCGCGCCATTGAAGCGGTGCGCCGGAATATCACGCCCATGGGATTCTCGGCCTGTTCGCTGGACGATAATCGTGTGATCGGCACCGACGCAAATTACCGGTCCGTATGGGCGCGCGACGGCGCCAAGACCATCGCGTGGACATCCGAACTTCCCGACGAGGACATTCGGAAGTGTCAGGAGCAGACCATCCGTACCATCCTCGATCATCAGGGACCTGCGGGCCAGCTGCCGGCCCAGGTTAGCATCGACACCGGACGGGCGGAATTCGGCGGCGTCGGCGGCATCACATCCATCGACAGCGCCCTCTGGATGTTCATCGCCGTGTGGGAGTACTCGCAGCGCCACAACGACGTCGCGATTCTGGAAGAGTATTCCGATCGCTTGCAGAAATCGATGGACTGGCTGAGCGCACTTGATGCGAACAATTGCGGAATGCTGGAGATTCCGGAGGCGGGCGACTGGACCGATCTTTTCGCGCGCAGCTACAACGTGCTTTACGATGAAGTGCTGTGGTTTCGAAGTCTTGTGTATTACGCAAGGATTCTTCGAAAGCTTGGAAAAGTCGACCAGGCCGAACGCTACGACCGCCAGTCGCTGCACGTCCAGCGCGTCATCCTGAGCACCTTCTGGCCGTCGACTCGAAACTTTGAAACCGAAGGGCTCCGCGATTTCAGCGACGTGCAGTTCGAGCTGGGAGATGCGCGGTACCTCGTCGCCCAGGTTTCGCCGTTCGGTTACAGCTGGCGCTGCGACGTCTACGGCAACATCATGGCGTTCTTGTCGAATCTGATCGATGCGGACCGGGCAATGATGACCTTTCAATTCCTTTGGGGAGTTGGCGTCAATGATCCCGGGCCGGTACGGAACATGTACCCTCCCATTCACGCGGGCGATCCGGAATGGCGGGATTATTTCACAGTGAACCTGCTCAATCTGCCGAATCACTATCACAACGGCGGGATCTGGCCGTTCATCGGCGGGTTATGGGTCAGGTATGTCCACAAGCTGGGAATGACCGAACTGGCCCGTCGAGAACTCGTGAAACTCGCCCGCCTGTGCGCAACTGGAATCAGCCACGAGTGGGAATTCAACGAGTGGTATCACGGAGTGACCGGGCGCCCCATGGGCAAGGCCTACCAGGCCTGGACTGCCGCAAGCTTCATCCGCGCCTGCCACGACCTGCACGTCGATCAGTCGTCAGTCGACCGCTTGTAGCTTTCGTGCGCTCCACTGCTGCCGCCAATACTTGAGCCCTTCACAGACTCCGGCCGCATAAGCTCCACCCGCGTGATAGACCGTCGATGCGCTCAACTGCAGCAATTCCGGCTGAGCGTTCGCGACGATGATGCCGCAATACCCCTGCTGGAACATCGACAGGTCATTGCCGGAGTCGCCCGCGACGACAATGCGCGTTGTGTCGACGTTCCATTGCGTTGCCAGAAAACGTGCGGCGGCTCCTTTGTCGATCCCGGCCGGCAAGACATCGACATCACGGTTTGAGCTGTAAACAATCGAGGCGCTCACACCGGAGCGCATCAGTTCCTCCATAAACGCATTCAGATATTCCTGATCCAGGTTTTCCCCGTAATAGCTGATCTTGTGCGTCGATAGGAACTGCTCCGGCTGAATGCGCAATTCCGAGAAAGCTTCGCTGACTTTCCGTACGACGACGGGATCCCACCCCCCTTTCAACTGTGGCCAATCCGACATGGGAAGTCGCCCGCGATCATCGTAAATGGCAGTCCCGACTCCGCAGATGATGGCGTCCGGTTCCGGAAGCGCGTGTTCGCGAATGGAATCTCGAACAGATTCGATGAATCGACCCGAGCTATAGACCAAACGGAATGGGCGGTGCGCCGATTCGCGGTCACGCCGGAACTGGTCGAGCGCCCGCTCATCGCCGAGCAGCGTGCCGTCGAGATCCGACACGAGCATTTCTACACGCTCCACGATCTCTCCTCAGCCAGATTCTCCGGATGTTCCGGTGCGTGCGAATTGAAAGAAAACGTCTCCGGACGAGAATCGAGCGACATCAGAAGCTGCTGCGCGATCCCGGTCCAGGTGAACCGACTGCGCGCCTTTCGTGGCCCGTATTTGGCAAGCTGTGCGCTCACCGTCGGATATTGAAGAACTGCGGTGATCGCATGACCTAACGCCTCCGGATCGAACGGGTTCGCGTGGATGGCTTCGACGCCCCACGTGACCTGCTCGCAGAGTCCCCCTTCGGTTGTGACCACGGTCGGCGTTCCGCACGCCATGGCTTCGATCGCAGTCATCCCAAACGGCTCGTACCGGCTGCTCAACGCGAAGACGTCGGCCGCGCGAAAATGGTCCGCCAGCTCATCATCCTGAATGAAATCCTTGAAGATCACCCGATCGGCGATTCCAAGTTCGTCCGTGACGTCATGCAGTCCCTGAATCAGTTCTCGCTCGAGTTCGGAAGGATGCGTCGAACCCACGGCCAGTACGAGTTTCGCATCGGGGATGCGCTGAAAGACCGTCGGCATGGCGCGAATCAGGAGGTCGTAACCTTTGTTCTTCGCCATCCGCCCCAGCGCCAGAACGATCGTTCCTTCGAAGCCGAATTTCTGCTTGAGCAGCTTCCGGGTTGCGATCGATACGGGGAAGAATCGCTGGTCGTCGTAGCCGGGGGGAATCACCCGGATTTTTTCCGGGGGAACGTCATAGTTTCGGCCGCACAGAATATCCCGCTGCGCCGGTGTCGTTGCGATGAGCAGATCGCACTCGTCGTAGATTACTTTTTCTTCGCGTATTCTTCGTGCGAAGTTGTATTTCCGCTCCATCTCTTCCGGATCGAGCTGCATGTTGTCTCGCTTCCAGGAACCGATCGAGTGCGGAGTGTGGACGTGGGCGTAACCGAATCGATTCGCGAGCGCCTGCCCGGCCAGCCCGGCGTCCCAATAGTGACTGTTGATCAGCGCGTACGAAGTCCCCTCCTGCTGCATCCAGCGGGTGACGTTTTCGACCCATTCGGGAATGGAATCGCAGAGTGTTTCCTTGGGAATGAACTCGCTCCCGCCGCAAGGAAACCGGAGCAGTCGAATGCGATCCGATATCTCCTCACAGGCAACCTGGTCGTCGAACTGCCGGGTCAGGATGTCGACCCGATATCCCATGCGTGCGAGACATTTGGAAAGTTCCAGAATGTAAACGACCTGCCCACCGGTATCCGGCAGGCCGAACTCCGGAGACGCCGAGACATACCCGTGGGTCGAGATCATCATAATTGTCTGGGAATTCTGGGAGACCATGATTGGCGCCTCCTTGAAGGGTTCAGCAAACCAATATCGAGCGCAGGCTGACAGAAACGCACGAGGGCCCGCAAATTCTGCCGGGGCGCGCGCGTCGTCAAGCGACGTTCAAACGGAAGTTGCAGCGGGCGCTAAGAAAGCGCAGCCAGACTGAAATCACCAGCCACCGGCACTGGTGAGGAAGAGCTGCAGGTAGAGTGCATGCTCAGACCTGAAAGCGGTCTCGGTCTTGCAATGCATGGGAGAGTGCCTCAACCAGTTGCGTCGACTTGAATACCGATACTACCAGATTCCGGATACTGCGACAACCGCACGTGAACTCTGCGCGACGCGAGTGACGGTTGGCATTCACGCTGCAAGGTCGATCCAATAAGGAAATAAACACTGTTTTGTGTTTCAGTGGAATGATCCAGTTTCTTTCCGTCTGCGTTCCCCAGTGAACAACACGTTTTCAACGGCGAATCCGTTCGTTATAGGAAGACCTGTGATTGGCGCTGACAGTGCGGGGTCCGGGTGCATGGCTGCACCACTCGCCGGATTCAGAGCGCCCCAAGCCATCCATTCCGAGGACGTTCGACCATGATGGTTCCCGTGATTCACTTCGCAATCGCCGCCGTCGTCATCATTGTGGCGGGCACGTACCTGTCGCGCTTCGCGGATGAGATCGCCGAGCGCACCGGTTTCGGACGGCTCCTCGTCGGAAGCGTGCTGCTGGCCGGGGCGACTTCACTGCCGGAGTTGTCGGTCGACATTTCCGCGGTTCGCAAAGGGATGGCCGATCTCGCAATGGGCGACTTGATCGGCAGCAGCCTGTTCAATCTGCTGATTCTGGCCTTGCTCGATTTTTCCGTTTACTCACGAGGCCGGATGCTATCGCGCCAGGCGGCGCGGCACGCCCTTTCCGGCAACGTCAGTGCGGCGCTGACCGCCGTTGTCGCCATCTCGTTGCTCACCACAACCGTCCTGGGGGCCAATCAGTTCATAGGAATTTCGTATGGGATCTGGCTCGTCGTCATTGCATACGCCCTGGGTGTCCGGCTTGTGTACTGCGATCAACAAGCGTCCCGAGCCGAGGCGGCCGAAGCCGGCGCGCTGCCGGATCCTCACAAGACGTGGCGCAGACCTCTGGCCGGATTCTCAATCGCGGCATTGATCATTGTCATTGCCGGCCCGTTCCTCGCGGAAGCGGCCGGAGAAATCGCGGATGCCAGCGGACTCGGAAAGTCGTTCGTAGGAACAACGCTCGTGGCGTTCAGCACTTCGCTGCCCGAACTCGTGGCGTCGCTGGCGGCGCTTCGCATGGGCGCGCACGATCTGGCCATTGGAAACGTCTTCGGGAGCAACGCGTTCAACATGGTGCTGCTGGCTCCGCTCGATCTGGCGCACCCGGGCCCGATTCTCGCATCCGTGTCGAGCGGCCACGCCATCACCTGTCTGGCAGCCATCACCGCAACGATGGTCGTCGTACTCGGTCAGCTCTATCAGGCGGAACGACGGCGTCGCATCATCGAGCCCGACGCGTGGCTCGTACTGCTCGTCGTCATTGGTTCACTCTGGCTGATCTACCAGAGCTGACCCGGGAGAAGAGTTCTTCCGTCAATTCAATTCCGTCGCCTCTTCCCAATGCTCGTAGAGGAACTCGAGCTGCCGTTTCACCTCGTCGTACAGACGTTTCACTTCGCGGACGCGGTCCCCTTCCCGATGAATGGCCGGGTCCGCCATTTCCGCTTCCAGCTCGCAAACTTTCTGTTCGCTCGCGGCAATGTCCGCTTCGATCTCTTCGACGCGCCGGTAAGGAAACTGCCGTTTGCGCCGGACAGGGCGCGACGATTCGGGAACGCGTGAAACCTCGCCCGCTTCCGCGGCCGGGGCCGTCTGTTTCGCTTCACTCGCCCGCTCTTCTTCCAGCTCGCGCTCGCGGTTGCGTACGAACTGCATGCAGTCGGAATAGTTTCCGGCATGGAACCGCCAGCTCTCCGGGTTGAGAACAATCACCTGACGCGCCACGCGGTCGAGAAAGTAGCGGTCGTGGCTGACGAACAGCAGCGTCCCCTCGAATTCCTGCAATGCTTCCTCCAGAGCAGCGCGAGCCCAGAGATCGAGATGGTTCGTCGGCTCGTCGAGCACCAGCACATTGACGTTCTGCGCGGCAATCCGCGCGAGCGCGACTTTGTTCTTCTCGCCTCCGCTCATGAGCCCGACCTTCTGCAGCGCAAGCTCACCCATGATTCCGAAACGGGCGAGCAGGCCGCGCATCTGGCCCGGCGTTGCCGAGGGATCGTCGATCGGACGAATGGCGGCGATGGCATCCAGATCGGGATCGATGCTCGTCAGCTGCTGATCGAAATACCCGATCTTGATTCCGGTGCCGAAGCGCAGCTTCCCCTTGTCCGCCTTGAGATCGCCGATCAGGACACGCAGCAGCGTCGTCTTGCCGCTCCCATTCGGTCCGAAGATGCCGATCGAGTTGCCGCGCTCAATTCGGAGGTTGAATTCGCGGAACAAGGGCTTGCCGAATCCTTTTTCGAGATCGATCGCGTCGATGACCCAGTCGCCCGTCCGCGTCGCCTTGCCGAACTGCATCGCCGGACCGGAGACTTCGCGGATGAGCTCAACCTGCTCGAGCCGCGCGAGCTTCTTCTCTCGGTCATGCGCCTGAATGCTCTTCTGCCCTGCCTTGTTTCTGCGAATGAAGTCTTCCGTGCGGGCAATGAACTCCTGCTGCTTCTCCCAGGTCCGCTCCGCAACCTTCTGCCGCTCCGCCCGTTGATTCCAGTACGCGGAGAAGTTTCCGCGATAGTCGGTCAGCCGGCCGTCGAAGAGTTCGAGGATGCGCGTCGTCACGCGGTCGAGAAAATAGCGATCGTGGCTGACGACAATTAACGTCTGCTGAGACCGCGCAAGCCAGTTCTCGAGCCATTCGGTTGCGGCAATGTCGAGATGGTTCGTCGGCTCGTCGAGCAGGAGAATCGTCGGAGCCCGAAGCAGCAGCCGCGCGAGCGCCGCCCGGTTTCGCTGCCCGCCGCTGAATTCGGTCAGCGGCCGCTCGTAATCGTCGCGCGAGAAACCAAGCCCGAGCAGCACTTCGTCGACGCGATGCTCGACGTGGTACGCATCAAGCCGGTGCAGGTCGAGCTGAATCTGGTCGTAGCGGCGCTGATGCCGGGCGAGATCGTCGCGGTCGGTCTCGTGCGCCATCAGTTCCGCGAGCTCCGCCGCTTCGCGCTGCAGTTCGTAGAGGTGCGCCAGGCCGGCCCGCGCCTCTTCGATCAGGGTCCGGTCCGATTCAAGGTCCGACTCCTGCTTCAGAAAGTCGAGGTCAGCGGTCGGATGCCGCTCGATCTCGCCCGTGTCGGAATCGTCGGCCCCCGCCAGAATCTTGAGCAGTGTCGACTTCCCGGTCCCATTCGGTCCGACAAGCCCGATCCGCTCCCCCGGCCTGAGTTCGAAACTCACATCCGAGAAAACCGGCTCGACATCGAACTGACGCGAAAGATCGCGAACAGACATTAAAATCATGCGTGGGATCGGTCGCAGTTCGAAGGGATGCAGGGGCTATTGCACAGCTCATCGTAGTCCATCGAACTTCCCCCCATCAACGCATTGCATTCGCAGGTTGGGCTGTGCCCACCCGACCGGCTCGATCCACCGTTCCCGCGCAGAGGCCGTTGGAATATCCTTCCTACTGCAGGCACCAGGAGTCCTGGACGCTGCGCGAGCCCAATCCCGTACGCGAGTTCATGGATGTCGATCGAGAAGACCGAAGCGATTGTGATCCGGCAGGCCGACTTCAGTGAGTCGAGCCGCGTCGTCACTTTTTTCTCGCGCGATCACGGACGCATTTCGACAGTAGCGAAGGGTGCCAAACGCCTCAAAGGCCCCTTCGAGGCTGCTCTTGACCTTCTTGCCGTCTGTCGGATAGTGTTCCTGCGCAAATCTTCGTCCAGCCTCGACATTCTGACGGAAGCACAACTCGCACAACGATTTCGGCCGAATCAGCGTAGCCTCTCCAGTCTTTACGGCGGCTATTACGTCGCTGAGCTTCTCGACAGTTTGACCGAAGAATACGACCCACATCCCGTACTTTACGAGGAAGCCAGGAACACCCTGAATCTCCTTTCGCAGGAAGGAGAGACCGGGCTCGTGATACTACGTTTTGAATTGATCATGCTGCGTGAGATTGGCCAGTTGCCGGCGTTCGATTTTTGCGTCGGCTGCGGCGAGCCTCTCGAAAAGGGGCCGTTCGCGTTCTGGGTTTCTCAGGGCGGGCTCATTTGCCCACGTTGTCAGAAGGAAGGTTTGAACCGGCACGGAGTCGATGCAGGAACGGTGGAATTACTGCGGGCGCTGTCGACGGAGTCGAACGTCCTCGCGGAACGTCTTGCCGTCTCGGCATCGCAAATGCAGCAGATGAGAACATTGCTGACATCCGCCATCTCCCACGTACTGGGACGGCGGCCAAAGATGCTGCGCTACCTCCAGCCGGAGTTTCGAGGATAAATCGCGACGGCCTTTGAAAGATTTGCAATGGAGTGTTGAGAGTCGAACGTCAGACGGTATCCCCTCTCCCCGGTTGAAACCGTCCCCGCGTTCCGCGAAGTGTCATGGATGACGATGAATAATCGACGAGCGTTTCGCTTACCCAAGCCGTGGCGCGGCCGGATACTGGCTGCTGCGCTGACGTGCGCCTGTTCGGGGAGCCTCACCGGTTGCAGCGTGCTCGATATGGCACGCGCGCGGGAGGACAAGGAAATCCGCGAGATGGCCAGCACCGATGACGTGCAAGGCCCGCTCGAACGATTCCTCCAGACCGGCAGCTTCAAAAAACCCCGCCAGATGAGCTACGACACCCCCCCCGAAGCGCAAAGGCTCTTCGATGAGGGTGAGTCGATGTACAAGCTCGGCGAATTCGCATCCGCGGAAAAAACCTTCAACAAGGTCGCGAAAGGCTACAAAGACTACACCATCCGTGAAGAAGCCCTCTTCATGATGGCGGAGTGCCAGTTTCAACAGAAAAAATACTCCTGGGCCGACGACAGCTACGGCCGCGTCGTGAAGGACTTCCCCTCCACGCGGTACCTCGACACCATCAGCCAGCGACGGTTCGAAATCGCACGGACCTGGCTCGGCTTCCCCGATATCGTCACGTCGAGCGAAGTCCAGCCGGTGAACTTCGACAAGCCGAGCGACACTCCTGCTCCCGAGCACGCTCCGAACACGCCCCGCGGAATCACCTACACAATTCCAGTGCTCCCGAACTTCACGGATCGGTCGCGGCCTGTCTTCGATACGAAGGGGCGCGCACTGGAATCACTCAAATCGATCTGGCTGAACGACCCGACCGGCCCGCTCGCCGACGATGCCATCATGCTCACGGCGAGCCACCATCTCCGGGAAGGGGATTTCGTCGAAGCCGACCACATGTATTCCACGCTGCGCAAGGAATACCCGAAGAGCCGGCATCTCGAAAACGCGTTCGTTCTCGGTTCGCACGTGAAACTGATGTCGTATCAGGGATCGGAATATGACGGCACGAGCCTCGACGAAGCGCGACAGCTTCGCGAGAGCACGCTCCGCATCTATCCGAACACGCCCGACCGCGAACGTCTGCTGCAGGAAATTCAGAAGATCGAAGACGCAGCCGCCGAGCGCGATTGGGCGCAGGTCCGCTTCTATCAGAAGAAGGGGAAGCCGAAGGCGGTCGCCGTGATGTGCAAGGAAGTGATCAAGAAGCATCCGCACTCAAGGCAGGCGGAACTGGCGCGAGAGACACTCGCGAAGATTGATCCGGCCGACAAGTCGGACGTGGTCGCCAATCCGTACTCTGAAAACGAAATCCCGGACTCGCCCGGCAAGTCGAAGCTCGAGGATTCCGCGCCGAACGAGTTCAACCCCGAAGGGGACCCGGATTCGATCGAAGCGGGCGACGGAAACGACCTCACCGCCGAACAGGAATCATCGGGCCGCACGAAACTCTGAGAAGGAGCTGTCAGCGCTCAGCTTTCAGCGTCAGGAAATCCGATGTGCTTCGCAAGCCGAACTCCCGAGAAGCTGTCCGCACCGAAAACCGGTGCACGCGACAGTCGGTGCGGCGCGAGGCTCTTCGGTCGGATCGCAATTCTCTGGTGCGCAGTCCTCTCTGCGTCCGGCTGCGGCTACAACATCGGCGCGCCGTTCCAGGCGGAGATTCAGTCGATCTACGTCCCCATCTTCACCAGCACCTCGTACCGGCGCAACCTCGAGTACCAGTTGACCGAGGCGGTGCACAAGGAAATCCAGAAGCAGTCGCACTTCCGCCTCGTGAAAGAACCGCAGGCCGACACTCGGCTGACCGGCCACATCATTGACGTCCGGAAGGAGCGACTCGGCGAGAACGGCTACGACGACCCGCGCGAGCTGCAGATGCAGTTTTCCGTCGAAGTGACCTGGGAGGATCTCCGCACGGGTCAGATCCTCGTGCAGCAGCGCCTGCCGATTTCACCCGAAGCGGTAGATCGGAAGAGC
>JBFWWA010000079.1:0-11777 GCA_050246455.1 Planctomycetaceae bacterium | reverse complement strand
CGGCGCCGTAGCTCGAGACTAACGTCAGAACGTGAATCGTCAGCCAGTAGTTGTTGCGGAGCACTGCGGCGATCGAGCCGACGCGCGGGTTGAGAATGTCCGGATTCGTCATCCCGACGAAGTGTGCGAGCATCATTCCAAAGCAGGCGACTGGAAGCGCGCCGAACAGGAAGTACCGGCGTGCATATGTCTGTTCCCAGACCTTCGCACTATCGCGCTTCACTTCGGGAATGAGAGTGATCAGCGATCCGGCAATCGCAAGGACGGCACGCGAAAGAAACCACGACGACAGGACCACGGTCGTGATGGCGATGCACCAGGTGCCGAGCGATCCGATCGAAATTGCCTTTCCGTAGATCGGCGGCGTCAACGACGTAATGTTGAACGACGTCTTGCTGGATGTCAGGAACCAGACGGTCCAGAGAAAGATTCCGAGCCGAACGGCGGACATCGCAATGCGCACCGGAACGTACGCTCCGGCCAGCATCCGGTGTTGATCTTCCGCGGCGAGTGAATCGACCTCGACGCCGACCGGTTTGCCGTTCGAGTTCTTCTTCAGCCGCAGCGGTATGCCTGAAAGCTTCCAGCTCCAGTTGAGGCCCGGCCAGGTCAACGGCAGCAGGCAGAACCAGAAACCGAGTGCCGCCACGACAAACGAGACCCAGATCACGGTCTCGTACATATTGGTAACCGGCGGCCGCTCCGCAATGATGATGCGAAGGACAAACCCCCACGTCGAATACGCAAGCGCGCCCAATGTTGCGAGGAGTCCCAGCAGGTAGACCGTCCGCTGCCATTTCACCATCAGCGAAAGCGAGACGACCACCGTAGCCACGAGGAAGTAAATCCACGCGGAACGGAACGGCTGATACTTGTTGTACAGGATTTCGACATTCGTCGATCCCGGGGGCGGATACGACGAGAAACGCATCTGGTTCGGACTGAGCTCGAGCGGCGTGTAGTTTGACCAGACGATCGCATCGACCTCACCGAAATTCATCGATTTCGGTTCCGGCGGAACCATGTCGTTGCGCGCCTGATCGAGCGATTCGCCCAGCCTGCGAATCTCCCGGGCGAACGTCCGCATTGCCGAGGCAAACGCGGATGCGTCGCTCTTGTCGTAGGCGGAGCGGCTCGCTTCGAGTGCAGGACGGATCTTCCGAATTTGTGCAAGCAGCGTGTCGCGGTTCTTCTGCGCCTGCGAGAGCTGCGGTGCAATCGAGAGCAGATTGCGATTATGCAGCGCGCTCAGCAGCTCGACCTGGCTCGTCGCCATCAGGGCGACCATCGTGATGTCGGGTTCCTTTTGCAAGGATTCGGGATGCAGCAGCGCGCCGAGCGAAACCCACGCTTCGAGCCGTTCGTCCGGGTTGGTTTGCTTCGTCAGGACGCGCGGATCGAGACCGGGGACGACGTGAATGTTGCGTGCTTCCCGCACGCTTAGGAACGCCTCGACGTGCCGGAACATCTCGCCGACCTTGCCATTGATCCGTTTGTCTTCAGAGGTTTCGCCGACACTGTCGGGTGTTCCTCCCGTCCGGAACGCTCGCTCCACTTCCTGAAGCCGTTTCTCAAGGTCACTGGAACGGTAGACCGGCAATCCCTTCTCGCGCGACTGATTCCAGTCGAAAACATCATCGAGTGAAACGAAGGTTCCTTCCACCGGGACCGAATCTTTCGCGTCATGCAGAATCTGCCGCAGCGGGCGAAACTCGCAGCGAATGATCCGTTCGCTCACCCATGCTTCAGGATTGGTGATCCAGGCAAAAAGAAGTTCCGGTGCGCGGTACACCGCCTTTGAAGGCGGGTTCCCGCTTTCGAGTTCGGCCGGTGTGGCCGCGTCCGCCGGACTCCATTTCGAGCGACCGGTGACAAGCGTGACCACTTCGTCGGCAAAGGTGTCGAGCGGCTTGATGCGTCCATCGTCGAAGACCGGAATGCGCTGCCACTCCGACCAGTCGAACGACTTTCGCGCCTCGGAATGCTGCACCGGAGCGGTCTTCACCGGCTCGGCGGCCGCTGCCGTCTTCTCCGGCGCAGCGGTGGCTGCCGCTTCCTGAGCGACCGCCGCGGAAGAGGCGGCCGTTGCCACTGTCAGAACAAGAACTGCGGCGATGTGCTGAAGCTTCGTGGTGATGAGAAGATCACGCATCAGAGCGCTCCCCCTTGCGGCCGCTTGAAGAAGTAGGCACGCATGTAAAACATCAGGAATATTCCGAAGACAATCAGCCCGGAGCCGAGATACTTCACCGGGCGGCCCGGGTCGTAGTTGACCCGAAAGATCGAAGCCAGCGGACTGCCGTCGGTCATATCCGGGGGCAGATACGTTTCCTGGAAGAAACGGAGCTGGCGGCCCGTCAGATCAGGGTAGTCGAGCGGCTCGTTCATTGTGACGATATGCGCGTCGAGCGAATCGTTCGATGCGACGAGCGATTCGCGCTCTTTCGGCGAAAGCGAGCGGAGCTTCTTGGTGTATTCGCCAATCAGACGATCGCTGGTCCTCAGGAACTCCTCGCGAAGCTTCTGCTTCTCGGCGGCATCGCTCGTTGCGTCGAGTTTGTTGCGAAGCTCGCGCACTTCGGGTTCATCCCGAACGTCAATCTGAATCAGGTGGCTCGTGTAATTCGCGGCAGTTTTTGTGCCAGGGTCGACCTCGAGGTCGAAGTCGAAAAGCTGAAAGGCGAAGCCGATGTCGGTTTCCTTGACGTTATAGCTCACGCGCACGGGGTCCGCCCGGCCGACATCAATGGATTCCACTTGCGCGCGGCTGGGCGATTCCCAGGGAATCGGAAGATTCTGCTTCAGCCAGAATTCGTGCTCGCGCCACTTTTCGCTTCCGGGTTCCTTCCAGCTCAAGCGAAGCCGAATCCGTTTGCTGTCTCCGCGGTCCGACTTCTCGAAAGGAAGCGGAATGACCACAACATCGCGACCGTCTTTTCCCTCGGTTGTGTAATCGTTGAGGGTCATCTCCATGACGTTGGATCCGCCACCCATCGACCATGTTTTCACCGTCTGACCCGGGGTGATCTCCCAGGAAGCCACCACGCGCCGCGGCTGCTTCTGCCACGCACGGTAGGCGAACTTCTGATCGTCGAGCACGGCGACGTCGACTCGGCCCGGCATGAGCGGGTGATAAAAATCGGCACGAAACCCCGGAATCGGCTCGCCGAACGGCTTGTAAGGCCGCAGTGCGAAAAGAATCGACCGGTGGTCGGTCGTCTTTCCGTCCTTGGTTTCCTTGACCGAAAGCATCGCGGCCGGTCCGGTGAATTCTTCCGGATTGATGCGGCCTGAAGCAATCTCCTCGCTGCTCATCAGCTGTCGGACGTCAAACTGCGGAGTGTAATAGTTGAGCTCGAGAGAAAAACGGTCGTCGATCTGATACGGCTTCTTCTCTTCTTTACTCTTCTGCAACGATGCAATGGGAATCGTATACGTCTCGCCATCGGCCCAGACTACGACAGAACCATCCTCGCTGACCGTTTCCCCCGGAATGCATTCCTGGAAAGCGCGGAGTTCGTCCGTGTTGTTGACGTTCCAGGCGTAAACTTCCGCCGGCACGCCGAGTTCACGGGGAAACATCGCTTTGCCGTAACGTTCCGCGCGATCAATCTCGACCGCGAGCGGAATCTCGGCCTTGAGCATCGGCTGGTAGAACGTCAGCCCGATGTACGGGACGCGGTGCGATTCACTGCGTGCGTAGTAATCGACGACTTCGAGCTTGGCATCGTCGGATGCATACAGCAGCTGCGGTTTCCGCTCGGTCAGCTTTTCGGAATTGATCAGCCCCAGTTTGGCTGCAAATTGCGCAAACACCCGCGGCGTCGGATCGCCCCAGTTGAATGGGCCGGGTGCGAATCGTACCGTCAGAGGTTCCTTGCGGCCCGGCAGGTCGTAAGCCGTGATCAGCGATTGATCATTGTCGATCGCAATCTGGCCCGATTCATTGAGAAAAACGAGCAGCTGCGAATTGATGTTCCCCCGGGCGGTGATGGCCGACCCGGCCAGCAGGGTCAGCAGTCCGATATGCGTCACCACAAACCCGGTCTGGTGCCGCTTCCAGGGAAACCGAATCGCCGCCGCGCAGAAGATGTTCGCGGCGAGCAGCGCCAGCAGTGCCGCAAACCAGACCGTGTGGTAGATCAGGAACCCGACCCCCGCGGTTCCGTAATTCGCTTCGACGAACGTTGCAACGGCCAGCACAACAGCCACTGCGAAAATCAGGATCACCGCCAGCTTGAGCGAGGCGAGAAACTCATAGATCCCCAGGATCGTGCGGACGATCCAGGGCTGGCCGGGTTGCGAGAGCTTGGGACGGGCCATTACGAACTCTCAAACGGGAAACGCAGACGAGCCATTGCGGTCAAATGGGCGAGGCTCGCTTCGGTGTTTCGGCTGACGGAACGGACGGCATTTCGCCGCGATCTGGCGTGATGTTCAGGCAGGTCCCGGCGGCGGCCGCACCGATTCTCGCGCTGGCGCAAGGTGTCTCGCGGCGTTACGGGTCGGGGCTTCCAATTATAACCCCACGCACCGCTGAAAGTACACGTCCGAGACCCGCTCGAACAGCATCATCTTGCTCGCCCGAGACTTAAGACCGGGGATTTCTGTCCAGCGGTCCACCGACATCGCCTCGGTAAGATCGGCAGAATTTGCCGGTTTGGTACAACGTCTGCGGAGATCCTTCTGTGGAAACGGCGAAACAAACGACCAGACGACGAGGGGAGCGAATGAGAATCAGAAAGATCGATAGAGTAAAGAGTTAGGGAGAAGACGTGGTCGACGTAGCAAGGATCGCTCGCGACTGAGGCTTGTAAGTTCAAAACGCCAAGATTGGCAAAGTTACAAAAACAGGCAAGGAGGCCTGGCCAAGCCATGTCGACATCCGCCTTTCTTCTCCTCGCGTTGGCGTCCGCAAACGCCAGTCCCGATAACATCCTCTACGACTTCTCCGCGACGTGGTGCGGACCCTGCCAGCAGATGCATCCGCTCGTCCACCAGCTCGAGCGCGAAGGCCTGCCGATCCGGCAGATCGACGTCGATCACAACCGCAACCTCGTTAGGCAGTATGGCGTCGGTTCCATCCCGGCCTTCGTGCTGGTGATCGATGGAAAGGTCGCCGAACGGCATGTGGGGGTAACATCCGAGAGTCATCTGCGGCAGATGCTCGCGAAGATTCCGCGGCCGCTCCCCAATCCGCGAGAAAAGGCCGACGATCCGAAACTCGCTTCGTCGAATTCCCGCGCACCGAAGCAGCAGCGCAGCATTCCGGTCGATAACGCGGTACTGGTCGACAACAACGGAACACCAACAGGTCCATCCGCGAAATCGATCTTCCAGCTGCCGTCACTTCCCCCGCTGTTCCGGAAGAAGCGGGCCGAAGTGGCGATCGAAGCCCCGACGCAACCCGCCGCGGAGGAAGCCGTCGTTCGCGGGAATCTCGGAACCGCGCAGGTGACGCCCCCGGCCGCAACGGTGAAGGAAGCCGTCGATCATCCGCAGCAGTCGGATGCGCTCGTCTCGAGCACTCGGATCCGGGTGAAAGACGAAGACGGCATTAACTTCGGATCGGGAACCATCATCGACAGCCGGCCCGGTCGCACCGTGATCCTTACCTGCGGCCATATTTTCCGGGAACTCAAGAAAGACTCGACGATCGAGGTCGACATTTTCGAGGCCGGCCGCTCAGAACCGTATGTCGGCACACTGATCGATTTCGATTCCGATTCGGACGTCGGATTGATTGCCATCCCCACCGCGAACAAGATCCCGTCCGTGCCGGTCGCTTCGCTTGTCGAGTCGGCTCGCAAGGGGGATCACGTGACGAGCATCGGATGCGGCGGCGGCGAGATGCCGACCGAGCAGGAGCTTCGGGTCACCGCACTCAATCGGTACCTCGGCCCGGAAAACATCGAGTGCACCGGCGTGCCGATTCAAGGCCGGTCCGGCGGCGGACTGTTCAACGCGGACGGGAACGTCATCGGAGTTTGCATCGCCGCCGATCCTAAGGAACAACGCGGACTCTACGCCGGTTTGCAGTGCATCCACGACATGCTCAAGAAGTCGGGCTTCGCGTACCTCATCGGTGGTCGCGACACCGGCGTTGCTGCAGCCGACACTCCGGCGGAAACGTCTGAAGACGACACGGTCGAACTGACATCTGCGGCAAACCTGAAGCGCACGAGGTCCGCGGCGAATCCGGAGACGGAAGACGTTGCCGACGAGCGTTCCGAGCAGAACGGCGCCGAACCGGAGGAGCACGAAGAAGAGTTCGGCGAATCCGCGATGGAAGATGTCGCTGCCAACGCCGACGAACCGGCCGAGCTCGCTGGTGCCGGAGTCGGAGAAGCGGAGATCGTCTGCATCATTCGTCCGATCGGAAAGACCGGCGCCGCAAGCCGCGTCGTGGTGATCAACCGCGCGAGTCCGAAGTTCGTCTCCTATCTGACGGGCGAGATTCAAGCGCAGCCTCAGCCGACCATGAAGACAGTGCCGCACTCCCCCAAGGTGCCGGACGAGCGCGAATCGCCCAAGAAGAAGAGCGCCGCCGATCGATCAAAACTCAAGGAAGCGGCGGGACGCATTGAAGCGCGCGTGGTGAACCGCCCCGATTCGCTGAAGCAGGCCCGTTTCACACGCGACCCGCTGGTCGAGATGTCGATCGAGGACCAGAGCGCCCAGATCGTCGCGGTTTCGGTTCAGGAAACGAGCGTCATCCCGCGCCGGTATCGCCGCTCCGCCGATTCGCGCGAGTGAACCAGCGCGAAGGCAACCGTTGAGAATGGATCCCGGAGCGGGTTCCATCGCACCTGCTCCGGCAATGTTCCAGGACCGTGTCGCCCCGCCCCCACGATTGCGATTCAGAGGGGCATTCTCAATAATACCGGCGCACGGTATTGCTCTTAGTCCAACTCAACTGAAGCCTGAACCTGAAGGAACTTACGCGATGCCGATTTTCAAAGACAACTCGGAATCCATAGGCCGCACGCCGCTCGTGCAGATCAATCGCCTTGCCAAAGGTTTGAAGGCGACCGTTCTCGCGAAAGTTGAGGGACGGAATCCCGCGTACAGCGTCAAATGCCGCATCGGCGCCGCGATGATCTGGGATGCCGAGAAACGGGGCGCGCTCAAGCCCGGAATGCAGGTCGTCGAACCGACGAGCGGAAACACCGGCATCGCGCTCGCATACGTCTGTGCCGCTCGGGGGTATCCGCTCACACTCACCATGCCGGAGACGATGTCGCTCGAACGGCGGATGATGCTCCGGGCCTACGGAGCGACGCTCATCCTCACCCCCGGCGCTGAAGGGATGAAAGGGGCCATCGCGAAGGCGGAGGAGCTCGCCGCCGATCCGAACTATTTCCTGCCGCAGCAGTTCAAGAATCCGGCCAACCCGGAAGTGCACTTCAAGACAACCGGCCCGGAAATCTGGAACGACACCGAAGGCAAGATCGACATCCTCATCTCGGGCGTCGGCACCGGTGGAACGATCACCGGCGTGTCGAAGTACATCAAGAACGAAAAGAAGCACGCGCTGCGCTCGATCGCTGTGGAACCGGTCAACAGCCCCGTTCTTTCGGGTGGAGCCCCCGGCAAGCATAAGATTCAGGGAATCGGCGCCGGATTCGTCCCCGCAGTTCTCGATATGTCGCTGGTCGATGAAGTCGTACAGGTGACCGATGACGAGGCCTTCGAGATGGCGCCGCGAATCGCCAAGGAAGAAGGAATCATCAGCGGCATCAGCTGCGGCGCGGCGATGTCGGCGGCTCTTAAAGTCGCGGCCCGGCCGGAAAGCGCCGGCAAGACGATCGTCGTGATCCTCCCCGACTCCGGCGAGCGGTATCTGTCGACCCCGCTCTTCGAATACGCCCGCGAGTAGTTCAACCGGCCTGAGGCATCTGCAAGCCCACCCAAGCTTTGGGTGGGCTTTTTTTGCGGGCGAACCGATGGAGTCGCGCGCGCGTCCAACAGTCGGCAGGAACAAGGATCGCGTCGCGTTGTATCCCCTTCGGCGGGACTTTACACTGGGAAGTTCCCTCCCGGGAATTGAATCGCGCGGGCCCCTCCGGAACCTCGGCCGGCGCTCCATCCGATAGATCAGACCGTTTCAAAGGTTCAGGATTTCCCATGCAATTCGAGACACGGTGCGTCCACGTCGGCGTCGACAAGGATGCGGCTTTCAACAGTGCCACGACCCCCATCTACCCGACGTCGACCTTCCGCTGGGAAGACCTGAAAACGAACAAAGGGTACGACTACACCCGCAGCGGAAACCCGACCCGCCGCGCGCTCGAAGAGAACATCGCATCGCTCGAGGGGGGAATCGACTGCCGCGCTACCTGTACCGGCATGTCGGCTATCACTGCGACGATGCACCTCTTTCAGCCGGGCGACCACATCATTGCCGGGCACGACATCTACGGCGGCACGTACCGGCTCTTCTCGGACGTCTTCACGAAGATGGGAATCAAGTTCTCGTTCGTGAATATGGGCGAACCGGCGAACGTCAAGAAGGCGATCACTCCGGCGACGAAATGCATCTGGATCGAGACGCCGAGCAATCCGCTGCTCAATCTGGTCGACATCGCCGCCGTGACCGCAATCGCCAAGGCGGCGAAGATCATCACAATTGCCGACAACACGTTCCTCTCCCCCTACTTGCAGCGGCCGTTCGAGCACGGCGTCGACATCGTCCTGCATTCCACGACGAAATACCTCAACGGACACTCCGACGTCGTCGGCGGCTGTGTCGTCACGCGCGACAAGGAACATTCCGAGAAAATCGGCTATATCGTCAACGCCCTGGGACTCGGTTGTTCGCCGTTCGATGCCTGGCTCGTTCTGCGCGGAGCAAAGACGCTCGGCCCGCGCATGGAAGCGCATCAGCGCGGAGCGATGGCGCTCGCAAGAATGCTCGAATCGCATCCCGCCGTCGAGCGAGTCTACTTCCCAGGGCTGGAAAGCCACCCGCAGCACGCACTCGCGAAGAAGCAGCAGTACGGTTTCGGCGCGATGCTCAGCTTTGACGTCAAAGGTGGTCGCCCCGCTGCGGAGAAACTGCTCGCAAAGACGAAGCTGTTCCAATTGGCGGAGTCTCTCGGGGGGGTCGAGTCGCTGATCGAGTATCCGGAGACCATGAGCCATGCGTCGATGACTCTCGAAGCGCGCCGCGAAGGGGGAATTACGGAGAAGACACTCCGTGTCTCCGTCGGGATCGAGCATCCCGACGACCTTGTCGCCGACATGAAGCAGGCGCTCGAAGTCTGAGGTCGCATGAAGCATTCCGCCCCATCGATCGATCCGGATCTCATTGCGCTCGGAATCCGGCAGCCGTGGGCGGAACTGATCCTGCAGGGAATCAAGACGATCGAAGTCCGCTCGCTCGAAACCGCAAAGCGGGGGACGATCCTCATCTACGCTTCGAAAAAACTATCGAGCCAGCCTTCTGCGCTCGAGGCGGCGGAGCGACATCGGCTGGATCTCGACGCGCTTCCGAAGGGAGTGCTCGTCGGCACTGTTGAGATCCGCGACTGTTCCCGGTGTACCGCGGACGACAGTCAGGGAGCGTCGCTGCCGGTCGAAGCAATTGCCGGGAAATTCGCCTGGCGGCTCGGTAATTCGCAGCGATTCCCCAAAACCGTGCCGGTCCGCTTTCTGCCGTACGGCGTCTGGTTTTATCCGTTCAAACGACGCAACCGGGAATGAGCGGAAGTTTCTCCGGAACCTCGGCGCTCCACTCAGAATGCCACGTCGAGCATCAGACCGGATGAGCCGTCGGTCGGATGCATGTACGGCAACAACCGGACGCGCGAATCGCCTTCCAGGTGTCGCCGGGAAACGGATTTGCCGATGACCCATCCGAGCGCCGCACCGAACACCACGTCCGAAAGGTCGTGGTCCTGTTCGTCGATCCGGCTCCATCCGACGAGTCCCGCGACCATGTACGCGGGGATCCCGGCGCGGCAGCCGTAGTACTCATCGAGCACGGCGGCGATCGCGAAGCTGCTCGATGTGTGAAACGAAGGAAAACCGAACTTTCCGCCGTTCCAGTCGTCGGAGGGACGATCGGTGTTCGCGATTCCCTTCACGGTGACGGTCACGACGCCGTTGATTGTGTACGCGCTGATCATCGTCCCCATCAGATCGTGCAGTTCCTCGTCCTGCTGACGAAGGCTCCAGGCGTAAGCCCCGAGCATGACGGGAACCTGCAAAGTCGGGTCACCCAGCCAACCGAGGGCATCGGACCCGTCGCCCCAGCGCTGCGGATGACGTTCCACCGCTTCGCGCACGTCGTCATCGAGCTCGGAACGGATCAGCAGCGATCCCCCGAGCGCCGCGCCAAGGATGGCCGCGTTGTTCCAATTGACGAGCCCCTTTGTGTCATCGCGGAGCCGCGGCCAGATTCCGTGCACGTCTTCACGAAACGATAGAGTCGCGCAATCTGTCTCTCCACAGTCCGAGTCCGAGAACATCGACGATTGCGAAATTAGCGGCACCTCGACCGGTTCGAGAGCGGAAGCGGATCGGCTTTCCAGATCGATTTCAGTCGTCGAGCTGAACTCGTCACCCTGCCAGGCAACCTGCTCGGAGAACAACTGCTCGGACTTGTACGAGCGGGATCGCGGCGGACGTGGCGAGAACCACTCCTCCTCGCTGCTGATCAGCACGATACTCACTTCCCGGGCCTTCGGCCTGAAGAACGACGTCGGTTCAATTTCGGCCGACGGATCTGTCTGGAGTGCCGATTCAGGCGATTCTCTCTTGGGGGCGATCCGCTCGAATCGCGACGATGGCTTCTCGAACTCATCCAGCGAGTCCAGCACGGTGGCGGCCGCGGGGCCGGCCGGTCCCATTTCCGGCGGTCCGAACGTCTGGCAGCCGGCAAGTGTGAACAACGCGGCGCCGAACAGGAGTCGAAGCACGATCGGTCCGCGCAGGTTCGAGCACGGCAGCGAGCGGAAGGGCTCCTGCGGCGTCGGCGCATCAATTCTCGAACACGGCTGGTGCATCACGGTCCATCAACTGCCGGGGTCACGCTGTCGTTCATTCCCGCCCCAAGTGGGCGCACGGGACCCCGGCCTCCGGACGAATTCGGGGTTCCCTTAATGGATTGATTCGGCGAAAGCCCCGTTGGCCGACCGGGGGTTTCCATTGCGGCCGGTAAGATTGCGCAAACCCCCTGTTTTGTCTGATGGGAGTAACCGGGCTGCGGGGCGCAAGTCGGCGAGTGTTTCGTGTGGCGAACGGCAGATTTTCGTCGAATGGGCATCAGAGGGACGGATTTCATTGGCGCGCAGGCTGCCCATCCGTCGTATGCTCCCATATACTGACCGAGCTCAAAGGTGTCGGCCCCCCGGCACTGAGATATGGCTGCATTTCGGCGCTATCTCAACCCTTCGCGCGCTCACTTCCGACAAGCCCTTCGGAGTCCTCAGTGCCGACCGAAACCGCGACCCTGATCGAGGCCCTGGAAAAGAACATTGGGAGTGTGTTGCTGGGTAAGCCGCAGCCGGTCCGGCTGGCGGTTGTGGCCCTTCTGGCGGGTGGTCATGTGCTGATCGAGGATGCGCCCGGGGTCGGGAAGACCTCCCTCGCAAAGGCGATTGCGAGGAGCCTCGACTCCGAATTCACACGGTTGCAGTTCACCCCCGACATGCTTCCCAGCGACATTCTGGGTTCGAGCATGTACCTCCCGAATCTGGGAGAGTTCGAGTTCCGGAAAGGGCCGATATTCACTAACATCCTGCTCGCCGACGAGATCAACCGGACGACGCCTC
>JBFWWA010000078.1:0-11820 GCA_050246455.1 Planctomycetaceae bacterium | reverse complement strand
CAGGGAGATCAAAACTTTCGAGCAGCGTCGCCGGCTGCTTCCGGAGTTGCTGCACATAAATACTGCGCCGCTTCCCCGTGTGGACGAGTCCGCTCGGAAGAATCTGAACCGGATCGGCCGGCCCGTAGCGGGTTTCATCGAGCTCCCCGGCCACGAGCAGCAACGAGTCGCGCAGCTCCTCGGCTTCCATCCGACGCAGCGGCATGCGCGAAAGCAGTCGGTTCTCGGGGTCGAGCGCTTCCATTTGCGGCGTAACGGCCGACGACTGCATGTAAGTGCTTGAAGTCATCATCAGGCGATGCATCGCCTTGATGCTGTAACCGCCGCGCACGAACTCGAGCGCGAGCTGGTCGAGCAACTCGGGATGCGTGGGGCGTTCTCCCGTCTTTCCGAAATTGCCGAGGGTTCGCACAATTCCGCGACCGAAGTGATGTTTCCAGATGCGATTGACCATCACGCGCGATGTCAGAGGATGGTCCGGCCGGGTCAGCCACCGTGCGAACGCGAGGCGACGTCCCGTCGATTTCGCGCCGCTCCGGGGCGGGTTCGCGGAAAAGTGCGTGTCGCCATCCGTCAGCGCGGCGGGAAATCCCGGCGGAACCGGGTCGCCGGCTGTCAGATAGTTCCCCCGACGATAGAGGTACGTCGGCGAAGTCGCGCCACGATCCCAGAGGGCCATGATTTTCGGCTCGGGTAACCGCTGAGCTTCAAGGGTTCTGATGCGTTGTTCATTCTCGGGCGTCGTCGCCTGCTGCTTGAGAGCGTCGATCTCTTTTTGAACTTGCGCAAGATGCCGCTCCCACTGATTCCTTTCCGCGGTGGTGACATACGGCAGGTTGCGCTCGCCGAGCCCCGTGCTGACGGCGCCGCCGAACGTCTGCAACTCCGGTTTCAGCCAGTCGTGCTCGTCGTACGCCCCTTTGAAGATGGCGGCAATGGCGTAGAAATCCCGCTGCGGGATCGGATCGAACTTGTGCGTATGGCATCGCGCGCACTTGAACGTAAGACCCATCACGCCCGATCCCAGAACGTCGATGGCATCCGCAACGACCTCGAGCCGGTCCGGGACGAAACCGGTCAGGTTGGCCCAGGTGGGATCGGGAGCCATGCGCAGGAAACCGGTCGCGACGAGATGATCTTCAATCTCCTGCGTGATCTCCGGGGCCTGTTCGTAATCGACGAGATCATCGCCGGCCAGTTGTTCGAGCAGGAAGCGGTCGTACGGCTTGTCGGAGTTGAAAGCGCGAATGACATAATCGCGATAGCGCCACGCCCACGGACGGGGCAAGTGCTGTTCACGGCGTCCCTCGCAGTCGGAATAGCCTGCCACATCCAGCCAGTGCCTGCCCCACCGTTCTCCGTAACGGGGTGAGGCCAGCAGCCGTTCAATCAGCCGCTCATACGCTTCGGGATGTTCGTCCGCCAGGAACGCGCGGATCTCCGCCGGTTCCGGAGGGAGTCCCGTCAGGTCGAACGAGACGCGGCGGAGCAGCGTCGCACGATCGGCAGCGGGCGAAAGCGTCAGCCCTTTTTCTTCCAGGCGCTCGATGACGAATGCGTCGATCAGATTCCGCACACGCGCGGAATCTCGAACTTCGGGAAGGGGGGCCGATCGGGCCGGTTGAAAGCACCAGAATTGCCGTTCCTCCGAACTGACGAGCTCCTTCGAATTGTGATTCGCGAGGAATTCATCGTCGGGCGTTTCCGGCGCGCCGAGTGCAATCCAGCGCGAAAGCTTCTCGACTTCGTCCGCTTCCATCGGCTTGACCGTCGCCTCGATCAGCTTTTGACGCGGCGGCATCTCTTCGGCATGAATCCGCTTCAGCAGCAGGCTTTCGTCCGGTTTGCCGGGTTTTATCGCGGGACCCGACTTCCCCCCTTTCAGCATTGCGGCGCGGGAACGAAGATCGAGGCCGGCCTCTTGCTTTCGTGCACCGTGACAGACCGTGCAGCGCAGTAGAAGAATCGGCAGGACGTCGTGCTGCGTCAGCGTGGTCTCGCTCGCCGCTGCTCCCGCTCCCAATGACGCACCCCCCTCGATCCACCGGCGGAGCGCATCAAGTTCCTCGGGAGTGAGCGGATCGTTTCCGTCCGGCGGCATCTCGCCCGAATGGGTCCGTTCGTAAAGCGCGCTTTCGGTCGGCTTGCCGGATACGATGACGGAACCCGACTCCCCTCCTTTGCGGATCCCGGCGATGGAAGAGAGATCGAGTTCTCCCTTCCGCGTCTTTTCGCCGTGGCATTTCGCGCACTTCGCCTGCAGCGTCGGCCGGACTTTCGATTCGAACAGAATCGCGTTGGCCGATTCCGCATTCTCTCCGCGGACGGCGTCATCCCCAACCGCGACGGCCGGGACGAGAAGTGCGATCGGCAGCAGCGCGAAAAGCGACGAATGCAGCGATCTGCGACGGAACGTCCCAGCGCGTGCTGACGATCGCGAATCCTCGCGCCTGTAAAGCATGGATCACCGGGAATTGAGTGCGGGAAGCTTCACTCAATCGTAACTCTGAATCGACCATCGGTCCAAGAGTTCCCGGCAGATCGGCGGGGATCGCATTCTGTCTCAGTAGAGCCCGGCGATCGGTTGGCCCGTGCTGATCTCGAACGGCCGGCTGAAGGGATCGAGGTAATGCCCCGCCGGATCAACTCCGAGCGCGGAAAACATCGTCGCCGCTACGTCCCACGGCCCGGTCGGCTGCGATTGCGGATACGCGCCGAGCCGATCGGAGGCGCCGTAAACCTGACCCGGCTTGATGCCGGCGCCGGCCATCACGATCGAGTAAGCCGACGCCCAATGCTTTCGGCCGGGGGTCTTCCCGGCGAATCCCTGTTCCAGCGCAATTCGCGGCGCGCGGCCGAACTCTCCCATGCCGACGACCAGAGTCGATTCGAGCAGCCCGCGCTGCTGCAAGTCGTCGAGCAAGGTTGAGAAGGTGAGATCGAACCGCGGCATGAGATGGTTCTTCATGGCGTCGAAGATGTCGTTGTGCGTGTCCCAGCCGTAGAGATCGGACTCGCTCGGATCGAGATCCTGACCGCGCGCGTTGTGATTGAAGAACACCGTGACCCACGGAATGCCGATCTCGACAAGTCGCCGCGCCAGCAGACAGGCCTGGCCGGCACGGTTTCGTCCGTACCGATCGCGCAGCGCGTCCTGTTCCTTCGTCAGGTCGAACGCATCGCGGCAGCGCGGCGAATCGAGAAGCTGGTACGCCTGCTCATACAGGCTTTGAAAATCGCCGAACTGATCGCCGCGGTCGCGCTGCCGGCGGAAACGATCGATGCTGTCGAGCAGTGAGCGCCGCGACGAGAGACGGACCGTCGGCAGTTCGTTCTGTAACACAAAACCGCTCGGGCCGACCGGCTGATGGTACACGTCCCCCAGCAGCATCGGGTCGCAATCTCGCCCCAGAAGTCCGGCGTTCTGCCCGGGCCCGGCCACGAGCGGAACAAACGCCGGTCCGTTCACGTGGACCGCGGTGTAGGGATACTCGGTCGTGGGGCGGACGTTCTTGAGGATCGCACCGAGAGTCGGCGCATCGTTCGGGCCCGGATCGGGATTCGAGGATTTGCGCGAATGGTATCGACCGGTCAGTGCGAGGTACGTTGCGGAACCGTGGTCGACGTCTTCATGCGACATGCTGCGGATGATCGCGTACCGGTCCGCATGCTGCGCGAGCTTCGGAAAATGCTCTGACAGAAAGACCCCCGGAACCGAGGTCGGAATCGCGCCGAACTCGCCCCGGATTTCGGCGGGAGCCTCCGGCTTGGGGTCCCACGTTTCAAGCTGGCTTTGCCCGCCGTTCGTGTAGACGAGGATCACCGATTTGGCACGGCCGAACCCCGGAGCCCCGGAGCGTTTCGACTCCGCCGAACAGAGTCCGGTACTGACGAACGGCCAGAGGAGGCCTGACGCGCCGAACAATTGCAGCAGTTCACGTCGATTGCGACCGGAACCCCCGCTGGAAATTCGAAGCACGAGTAGTCGCCAGAGTGATTGCCGATGTTCCGGGGATCGCGCAGTTCCGATCCGCTCTGCTCCTAATGTAAATGCCGGTTCCGGAACGCGTCAAGGAGTTCTCCGGGCGGGTGCACCCTCTCGAACGGCAATCGTCAGGCGACGTTGGACCCCAAAGGAATCAATAGTTGATGCGCGGGGTGCGGACGCGCGGAACACTCCAGCGCCCGACGGAACTTGTGTCGATTTTGTCCCCCCAGCGTCCGCTGCGCCGTGAGCGCTCTTCCTTGCGCGACCAGTTCTTCTGAATTGCAGAGCACATCTCGCGAATTTCTTCCGTTGTCGGGCTACCTGTCTGTTGCTCTAACACGTTCGCGCTCCCATCAGACTCAATGTTGCAATTGTCTTTACGGAATTCACGACGGCCGTCCGTCTCCCCATGCGAAAAACAAGCAAGCGGCGTGCCAAACTTCGATGCGGATTCTTCGACGCTTGTTTCCCCGATTCAGGACCGCCGCCTCTTATCGAGCGGCTTGACTCGCGGTCCGCCGTTTCGACTTCCGTCCGGTAGTTTTCGTCGCCGCCTTCCGAGTTCCCCGGGAGTGTGCGGAAGTTCTGCCGCTTGCGGACTTGCGGTTACTCGAACGTCGAGCTGCGGGCTGACGGTTCCGTTCCATCCGGGAGAGCGCCTCGCGTCCGCGCTCGAGACCGTAGCCCAGCACGCTCCCCCAGATTGCATGCGCTGCGACAAGAAGGATGTTCCGTCCCATGGGACGCTTTGTCGGCGCCGGAAGAATTCCGAGTGCCGGTATCCAGCCGGCGTAACTGGCGCCGCACAGTCCTAACCCGTAGCAAAGACCGCGAACGATCGGCGGAATCGGCAGCAGACGCTGGAAGATGGCGAACAGCGCCCCGTTCGCGGCGCCGTAACCGAAGTGAGCGAGCGTCGTCGCTGCAGTCTGGGATTCCGCACTGTTTCGATCCGCCAGGTGGAGCCGTTGCAGTACGTTGGAGGTCACGCGGTGCGGTTCCAGTGCGCCGCGCTCCTTCTGCGGGAGGAAACGGCGAATTACGAGCATTGCGGCCGTCATCGGGAGGGTCGCTGCCGCTCCCGATAGCGCTCCGATCGCGAGTTCAGCGGCGTGATTCCTGCGTCGAGGCATGGGGTGCACTCCAGTCGGAAATGTGAATGGTCGTCCCCCATTCACGAATGCAAGATCCGCGCCAAACGACTTTCCCCGCGACGCCGGGCCGCCGGAGCTCGGGCGCCGCTGGCAGAGGGGGAATCAGGCTGGTTGATCGCAAGGCAGCCCGACCGCGAATCCGTCAGCTCAACCGGAACAGGCGTTTCACTCTCGCGGAGATCGTTTGACGGAGCGCGCCGATCTCTTCCCACGGATCCCGTTTCCGTTTGGCGAGAAGCTGTGGGGTGTTCCTGAGTGTGAATGCGCCGCCGCCGTTGAGCCCGTTGAGCTCGCTCCAATCGACCGGCATCGAGACCGGCGCGGTCTTTCGCGTGCGCAACGAGTAGGGAAGAACAGTTGTCGAGCCGCGGTCGTTGCGCAGGTAGTCGATGAAGATCTTCCCCTTGCGCGCCGATTTCGACATTGTGGCCGTGTATCGATCGGGATGGACGGAGGCCATCGTCGTGGCGAGGGCTTTCGAGAATTCCTTGACGGCGGGCCATTCGTAACGACGTGTAATCGGTACGACGACGTGCAGCCCTTTGCCTCCGCTCGTTTTGACGAAACATTGCAGACCGACCGAATCGAGCAGATCGCGCAGCAGATGCGCCGTCTCGACGACCTCGCTCCACGGAACGCTGCTGTCGGGGTCGAGATCCAGGATGATTCGATCGGGTCTCTCGATCCGATCTCTCCGCGACTGCCAGGCGTGGAACTCGATGACGTTAAACTGCACGAGCGCGAGCAGTCCTTCCAGATCCTCGATGATGGCTGCCGACATCGTCTTCGATTTCATCGGTATCGTCATCGTTTCGACGGAGTCGGGCAGACCGCGCGGCCTGTTCTTCTGGAAGAAGCACTTGCCGCCGATCCCCTCCGGACAGCGGACCATGCTCAATGGCCGGCCGGCCGCGTGCGGAATGAACCAGTCGGCGACCTGGAAGTAATACTTCGCGACGTCGAGCTTCGTGATGCCGTCTTCCTCGAATACGACGCGTTCGGGATGACTCAGCACTCCTTCCACCCCTTCGGGCTTCACTGTTCGCTTTCCGGCGGCCGGCATGCATCACCTCGGTTCGGCGCGTTTCACGTTGCGGAGCGGACGGTGGCGCGCCCTGCCAAGGGCGAGGTCTTCGCGTAATCAGGCCACGCCCTTCGCAGGCTCAGGGCATGCCACCCGATGCAACATTCATGCCTCGTGTCGGAAGCCGGCGCGGGATCGATGATCTTCCGCGGCGCGATGCGCGCAGCGTAAAACGGCCTCCGTGCCGTAACACCGCTCCGTCTGTCTCAGGGACTTCATTCGTCCGGATAGGTGATGATCTCGCCACCGTCCCAGGTGACCAGTGCGCGAAGAATGGCTTCGTCGAGCAGCGGGTTCAGGTTGCGAACGCCGCCGTCGAACATCGCCGCCAGGAAGTAGTCGGGCGGAATGGTCAGTCCACCGTACGGATCCGCAGGATTCCAGGCGATGTCGCTGTCGGGGCGCGTCCATTCCAGCGCATCTTCGGGCGCCGTTTCAATGATGGCGATCGTGTTGCTCGAGCCGTCTTCAAGCTGGAATTGTCTCGGTCCGACATACGACGGCTCGTTCGGTAATGTCGTCGGATTGAACTCGTAGGCTCCCTCTCCCATGAAGAGCTTGAAGCCGGACTTCGTGCTGTCTCCCGGCAGTCCGCGGCTCCGGAAAATCTCCGGCATCTTGTCGAGGAGCTGAATGTTGTGCGGGCTGTCCCACGCCTCATCGAGATGAAACTGCTCGTAAAGCGAACCGTATTCAATGTACGGGAGAATATGGACGCGCCAGCTGAGATTCGGTACTCCGCTCGTCGGAGTACTCGCGGTCATGTCCCAGTTGTCGGGGTCGTAGTCGATCGGGAAGAAGTTATAGGTGTCCTCGAAGTTGAGGAATCCAATCATGAGCTGCTTGAGTTTGAGGCTGCTGTAGAGGCGCTCCTGGCGCAGTGGATTTTGAGGGTAGAAGTAGCTTGTTGGGAAAGGCTTCTGCCAGTCGAGGAAAACGTTCGATGTTTCTGCCGGCCCGAAGATTTCGCCCGATCGCGAAGTCACAAACTTGCTGAAGTTCTCGGCGGTCGCGGCGGGGTTGATGGTCTTCACGATTCCGTCGAAGAGAGTGACGAGCAGACCGTCGCTCGGGATCGTTCCAACCCCCGCGAGCGCGTTCGCCGGATCGAAATCGATGTCGCCGTCGGGCCGCGTCCATTCAACCGCCTGGTCCGGCAGCAGCTCGATTGCGGCAATCGTGTTCAACGTGCCGTCAAGAATGTCAGAGTATCGCGGGCCCGCACCGGATCCATCGGAGAACGTGCGATAGCGGTAAGCTGTTTCATCGATGAACAGCTTCACGGCGGTGAGATGAGAATTGCCGGGAAGCCCACGGGTTCGGTAGATCTCGGGCATGTAGTCGAGCAGTTGAATGTTGTGCGGGCTGTCCCACGCTTCGTCGAGATGGAATTGCTGATAAAGCGTGCCGTAGCCGATGAACGGCAGAAGATAGACTCGCCAACTCAACTTCGGTCGATTGTTGACCGCGTCCCAGTTGGCAGCCAGCCCATCGACCGGGAAATTCGAGTAAGTGTCGTGATAGTTGTGAAATGCGAGCGCCAAATCGCGCATCTTCTGAGAACGGTTTTCGACGGTGTCCGGCAGCGGCCAATCGAGGAATACGTTGGCCGCTTGAGCGGTTGTGAACGTCTCGAATTGGTTGTCGGTCGCAAAGACCTTGAAGTTCTCGCCGAGAACCGCAGGGTTGATGGTGTGCACATTGCCGTCGTACATAATGGCGCGCAGGCCACCTGCGGGAATTGGCCCAATTCCGGCCAGCGGATTTTCGGAAGAGAAATCGGTCTCGTTCCACTGGGTCCACGGAACTGCTTTGTCCGAAGTGAGTTCGATGATTTGCAGGGTCGAGGAAAGGCCGTCACGAACATCGTTGAGGCGTGGTCCTCCAAGAGTCGTAGTATTTCCGAGGTAGTACGCTTCCGGGCCATAAAGAAGTTTGAATGCCGACGTGGTCGCACCAGCAGCGAGGCCACGGCTTCGGAACTCGGCCGGCATCTTGTCGAGTAGTTGGATATTGTGAGCGCTGTTCCACGGCTCGTCGAAGCGGAATTGCGCGTAGAGATCGTGATATCCCATCACGGAGAGGAGATGCACGCGCCAGCTCAAATAGGGCTTATCAGTCGCAGGATCGATCCAGTTCGGATTGTAGTTTGGTCCCGGCGGGAAGGCGAAATTCGCGTCATGGTAGGCATACATCGCCAGGTTGAGTTCCCGCAGCTTCTGTCTGCTGGCCTCGACCGAATCAACGGCGTCCCAACCGACATACAGTTCGTTGTACTGCGCGGCAGAAAGCACTTCGTTCCCGTCCCACGTTGTAAACGCGGCAAAGGTCTGCGCGGAGACGGTCCGTTTCACCTGCTTGATTTTGCCGTCGAGTGTGGCGACGAGGAACGCGTCGTTCGGCAAGGTCAGCGAAGCGAGCGGATTGGCCGGGTTGAACTGGATCTCGTCGGGCCGGGTCCAGAAGTCGGCATTCTGTGCCATTGTCTCGAGCACCAGCAGCGTATGTTCCGCGCCGTCGTACGTGCCATTGAATGCCGGCAGAATGCTCTTGCCGTATTCGAACGCGCCGTTCCCCTGGAACATGCGGAAGCCGCTCAGATTCGTTCCGGGGAGCAGGCCGCGGCTCCGGAAAACATCCGGCATCTGATCGAGCAGCGTCAGGTTGTGCGGGCTGTCCCACGCCTCGTCGAGATGGAACTGCTGGTACAGATCGCCGTAGCCGATGAACGGCAGAATGTGCACGCGCCAGCTGAGGTATGGCGAATTGACCGATTCATAAAGTTCCGGGATCTCGTCGACCGGGAGCTCGCCGAATGTATCCTGATAGAGGTTCAACCCCTCGACGATCTTCTGCAGCTTCGGCGTGCGGTCTTCGGCGATGGTGATGCTGAGCTTCGGGCGGATCGCAACATTGGCCGCCTCGCTGGAACTCAGCTCGAGGCCGTCGGTCGCTCCGTAGTCCTGAATGATGAAGCCGTGGTTCGTCGTGGGATTGTTGATCCAGTTCTGTAGCGCAGTAATGCCCGCGGCGTTCAATTGAATCGTGATCAGGCCGGTGGCCGATCCGGTGAGCGATGCCAGGACCGCCGATCCTCGATCGGTGGTATGGGTCGCCCCCGGAGTGCTCCAGTTCGATCCGGCCGACGCGCGGTTCCAGGTGACTTCGGTTTCCACCCACGGCTTCAGAAGCGAGTAAAGCTCATAGGCCTGCGTCGACTTTTCCACGACGTTGAGCGTGATGGACGCGGAGTCGACGACTGCTCCCGGCTGGATCGAGCTGAGATCCCAGCGGAGCAGGGAAGCGCGGTCCGGGTTTCCGTGCGACTGCATCGTCGTCAGATTGCCGTCGTTTCGCGTGGTGTTGTCGCTGCGGATGCGCGAATCGATCATGCCGTTGTAGCCGTCGACGCCGTTCTGGAACGTCACGGTGGTGACGCCGATAAGCGCGGGGTTGACGTTGATCGTCACTTCATCGAACTGGCTGAGCGCGAGGTCGTTTGCCGTCAGGCGGAGCACGTACGTTCCCGGCGCACTGAAGGTCGCGGTCGTGTCGACTGACGAGGGGCTCGCGAACGTCACGGTTCCCGGCCCGCTGACCTTCGACCAGGTCGTCGTCACGGCCGCGGGCGGATTCGGGAGATTGTCATCGCTCACCGTTCCGTCGAGTGAGACGCCGTTCGGGAACAGAACCGCCTGATCGGCGCCGGCATCGACGAGCGGCGGCTGGTTGGTCGGCGGCGGGGAGGCGATGATGTTGATCGTCACGGTGACCGTATTGCTGTTGTTCGTCCCGTCCGAAACCCGGTACGTGAACGAATCGGTCGTTGCGGTGTTGTTATTGTGCACGTAGTTGAACGTGCCGTTCGTGTTCAGCGTGAACGTTGTGGCGTGCGCCGGCCCGCTGACGAGCGCCGCGGTGAGAGGGTTGTTCTCGGGGTCGGTATCGTTGCGCAGCACGCTGTCGTCGTTAGTGGTTCCGGTGGTGCCGTTGACGTCATTGGCTGCGAGCGTCGCGCCCCGATTGACCGAGTACGTATTCGCGACGGCAGTCGGCGGCTGATTGACCGGCGGCGTGGTCGACGTTGCGTAGGTAATTGTCAGCTTCGGGCGCAAGGATGCGGTGACGGCCTCGCTCGAGCTGATTTCGAGTCCGTCCGTGTTCGCATAATCCTGCAGAATGATTCCGTTGTTCCCGCCGGGCGTATTGATCCACGACTGGATGCGGGTGAGTCCTTCCGCATTGAACTGAACCGTGATGAGCCCGGTCCCCGGCGAAGTGACGGCGCCGAGGGGTGTCGAATTGCGATCGGTCGCGCCCTGCGCGCCGGCTGTGGACCAGTTGCTGCCGTTGGCCGCCAGGTTCCAGCTCACCTGATTCTCGACCCACGGCTTCAGGAGCGCATAGATTTCGTACGATTGCGTCGACTTGTCGAGAACATTGAGCGTGATCGACGCCGATTCGACAATCGCTCCCGGCGCAATGGAACTGACATCCCAACGAATGAGAGCAGCCCGGTCCGGCCCGCCGTGCGACTGGATCGCGGAATTGTTGCCGTCATTCCGCGTGACGTTGTCGCCCAGAATGCGCGAGTCGGTCGTCCCGTCGTAATTGTTGACGCCGTTCTGAAACGAGACCGTCACCGAGGCCAGAAGCGTCCGATCCTCGAGACGCTGCAACTGCGTGAGGGCGCTCGCCCATTCGGCGGCGCGGCGCCGCGAACCGGCACGCCGCTTCGATTGAGCAACCCACGAGTGCCGCTTCCGCCAGCCGCGGATCCACTGCCCGAAGAGAGGCATTCGAGCTTCCTGGTGAATAATTCGGGAATGATGGACAAAATTGGATAAGATTGCGGCCGATAATAAGCCATCGAATTCCGTCAGGCCAAAGAATTTCGCCCAATTTGCACGGAATTTGAAAGGGCGAATCCCCCCGTCGTTTCGGTCTTGCGACGCCTCTTGTCCGTCTCCCGCCTCGCCGGCTCCAGCTTGACTCCCCTCCTGCCGGGATCGATACTTCAGGATTCCTACTGTCGACTCCGCGCAAACTGCTGCGGCCAGAGGCCTTCGCCCAGATTTTCATCATGTCGCAGGATACCGACGATCTCGATGAAGCCGACCTCGTGAATGGGGTCATTCACGGCGACAAGACGGCACTCGCCACCCTCTTTGATCGGTATTCACCCCGGCTGCGGCGAATCATCAACTTCCGGCTCGATCGGAGGATGTATGGCCGCGTCGATGCCGACGACGTGCTTCAGGAAGCGTACCTGAACGCCGAGCAGCGGATGAACCGGATCCTCAAGGACCGGCCGAACACCTTCTTCGTCTGGCTGAGGCAGGTGGTGAACCAGACGCTGATCGATGTTCATCGCCGTCATCTCGGCGCGCAGAAGCGCTCGGCCAAGCGCGATATCTCGATTCACGGCGGCTGGAGTTCGGCTTCCACGTCCGCTTCGCTCGCGTTTCATCTTCTCGGACAATTGACCTCCCCCAGCCAGGCCGCCCTCCGCGCGGAACGGGCCGAGCAGGTCGATGCCGCGCTCGTCGGTCTCAGCGAGCTCGATCGCGAGATGCTCGCCCTCAGGCATTTTG
>JBFWWA010000077.1:0-11897 GCA_050246455.1 Planctomycetaceae bacterium | reverse complement strand
TACGCATCAGTACAGACTCCGTTCTGTAACTGTCTGGAATTCTGGGTGCGCTACGGGTTCAACCTCAGTACTTTCCGACGCGGGGTTGCGACCATCAATGTCGCGAGTCAGAAGTCGGCTGAAGTGAGGCCCGGAAACGCATGGTGGAATTTTGCCGGCCGAACGTGATCGCCAGAAGGTTGCGAGACAATCGGGCGATGCGGGGAATTCGAACGGCAGAACCCGCCAGTGAGTGATAGGAGGCGGGAGAATAGCGGGGGCTCGAAATCGTCGCAATACCACTTGCCGAAAAATCGGCAGATTCTGCGCGTGGCGGCAGAAACCGCTGCGAGGCAAGAACTACCGACAACCGGGAATGACCCGGAATGATGGCGGATCAGGCCGCCCGCGGCTTTCCGAAGCGGTCGATTTCAGGGGTGTGTGCGTGTCCGCCTACCCCTGCTTGAAGAACTCTTCCGCTTCATTGAAGAAGTCGGCGTCGAGCAACCGCATCGTTCCGACAGCTTCCGCCAGCGGAACGCTGACGATCTTCGTCCCGCGAAGGGCGACCATCTTGCCGAATTCTTTTTTGACGACCAGCCGTGCGGCGTGAATGCCCAGCCGCGTGCCGAGGACACGGTCGTACGCGCTCGGCGGGCCGCCGCGCTGCAGGTGCCCCAGCGTTACGACGCGCGTCTCAAAGCCGGTCCGTTTCTCGATGATGTCGGCGACGACCTCGCCGATGCCGCCGAGCTTCACGTGACCGAAGTCGTCGACCTCGGCGTCCTGCGTCACGAAATCTTCGTCGTTCGGAAGCTTGGCTCCTTCACTGACGAGAACAATTCCGTACGGCTTGCCGCCGACACGACGCTTCTTGAGAATCTCGCACATCCGGTTCAGGTCGACTTCGACCTCCGGGACGAGGATGTAATCGGCGGCCGTGGCGACGCCGGCATAGCAGCAGATCCAGCCGGCGTGCCGGCCCATCGTTTCGATCACCATGATGCGGCGATGCGATTCCGCCGTCGTCCTCAGGCGGTCAACCGCTTCCATCACGATGTTGATCGAGGTGTCGAAACCGAAGGTGACGTCGGTCGACGAGAGGTCGTTGTCGATGGTTTTCGGGACCCCGACGGTCGAGAGCCCGCGGTCGTGGAACAGTTTGCTCGCAACTCCCAGGGTGTCGTCGCCGCCGATGGCGATGAGGGCCGAGAGTCCGAGTTTCTGCCACGTTTCGGCGAGGCGGTCGACGTCGGCCGGCTTCTTGTACGGGTTTGTGCGGGACGAGCCGAGAATTGTGCCGCCGCGATCGATGATGCCGTCCGTGTGCTCGGGCTTGAGCTCGACGTAGTTCCCTTCAATCGCGCCGCGCCAGCCTTCGAGCAGGCCGAGAGTTTCACCGCCGGCATTATGCAAAGTGCGTACGACGGCTCGGATGACGGCATTCAGACCGGGGCAGTCGCCACCCCCTGTTAATACTCCGACTCTCATGACCAGGTTCGTCCTCAACTCGATGGAAGCGGTTCGCAACTGCGAAGTCTTCGTGAGCGCGAATACTCGGTTGCTAGAACGTCTTTTCGATAAACGTCGTGTCGACCTGTCCTTCGACGAAGGCCGTATGACTGAAGATTTTGCGCGCGAGCGGGATCGTGGTTTTGATGCCCTCGATCACAAACTCATCCAGAGCGCGCCGCATGCAGGCGATCGCCTCGGAACGCGTGGGGCGGTGCACGATCAGCTTGCCTATCAGTGAATCATAATAGGGGCCGATTGTGTAGCCTTCGTGCACATGCGAGTCGAACCGCACCCCCAGCCCGCCCGGAACGCGCAGCTTCGTGATTTTTCCCGGGCAGCCGCGGAATCCGTTGTCGGGATCTTCGGCGTTGATTCTTAGCTCAATGGCTGACCCATTGCAGGGGATCGACTTCTGCTTGAGATCGAGTTTCTCGCCGTACGCCACGCGAATCTGCATCTGGATCAGGTCGATGCCGGTGACCCATTCGGTCACCGGATGCTCAACCTGAATGCGGGCGTTGACCTCGATGAAGTAGAAGTTGTTGTCGCGATCGACGATGAACTCGACGGTGCCGGCGTTGGTGTAGCCGGCCGCCTTGACGAGCCGCACCGCGGATTTGCAGATCTCATCGCGGACCGACTGCGGCAGTCCGGGAGCGGGGCTCTCTTCGACGAGCTTCTGGTGTCGGCGCTGCAGCGAGCAGTCGCGCTCCCAGAGATGGAACATGTTGCCGTGGTTGTCGCCGAGAATCTGGACTTCGACGTGCCGTGGACTCTCGATGTATTTTTCGATGTAGACGCCGGCGTTCTTGAACGCTTTCTCCGCTTCCGCGGCGGCCGCCTTCAGGCCCGCCTTGAGCGAAATATCGTTCATTGCGACGCGCATTCCCTTGCCGCCGCCCCCTGCGGTCGCCTTGATGAGAACCGGATAGCCGATGCGCGCAGCCACCTCGAGCGCTTCCTGCTCGCTGGTGATGAGGCCGTCGCTTCCCGGAACAAGCTGGACCTTCGCCTGGGCTGCGATCTTGCGGGCGCTGATTTTATCACCGAGCTGCGCCATCGCTTCGTGCGGCGGGCCGATGAACTCGATGTTGCAGCTGCGGCAGACCTCGGCGAAGTGCGCGTTCTCGGCGAGGAACCCGTACCCGGGATGAATCGCCTGCACGTTGCCGATCTCGGCCGCGCTGATGATGCGGTTGATCATCAGGTAGCTGTCGGCGGACGCCGGGGGACCGATGCAATACGCTTCGTCGGCGAGGGAAAGGTAATGCGCGCCGCGGTCGGCTTCGCTGAAGACCGCGACGGTCTGAATCCCCATCTCGCGGCAGGCGCGGATGACGCGGAGAGCAATTTCACCCCGATTGGCGACCAGTATCCGTTGAAACATGGCTTGTCGTCTTCGACCGCATTCGGCCGTCTTGTGATTCGCGATCGATCAGTCGGTTTGGGAACGGCAGGAGAGTTCGGAGAGTACTGTTGGGTTATTACTGTGTTGGTCGTTCGCCTCTTGCGGGATTCGCGGTCCTGGTGCGGGAACTGCGATTCGAGCGTTCGACGGCGAGGAACTCATCCCGGACGCACGCGGAAGAGTGGCTGACCGAACTCGACCGAATCGCCGGTGTTGACGAGGATCTCGACAATCGTCCCGCTCACTTCCGCCGGGATCTGGTTGAAGACCTTCATCGCTTCGACGATGCAGACCACGGTATCGGAAAGGACCTTCGAGCCGATCGACACGAATGCGGGGTCGTCCGGGCTCGGAGACGAGTAGAACGTTCCGACCGTCGGGCTCTTGATGACCAGCAATCCGCTTTCGGCGGGGCCTGCGGCCGGAGCGGCCGCCGGGGCTGGTGCGGCGGCAGGCGCCTGGGTCGCGGGAGCCGACATCGGCGGATAAGCGATCGACGGTCCGGGGACGATTACTTCGTGCCCCCCCCGTCGCAACCGCCACTTTTCATCGCCGCGCCGCAATGAGACTTCGGTCAGTCCGTGCGCTTCCATCATCTCGACAAGTTCGCGAAGTTTGTCGAGATCGAACGGTGCGCCGCCGGTATTCACTTCCTCGGCCATGCTTACTTCCGTTGAATCACTGAAAAACAGCTGTTATGTGCCATTTCGGCGATCGGTGATCAGCCGACGATCATGTCTTCGAGTCTGGTGGAAACCGATGTCAGCAGTTCACACCCCTTCCGAGTCACCAGGACATCGTCCTCGATTCGCACGCCACCCCAGCCGGGAATATAAACTCCGGGCTCCACGGTGACGACCATCCCCGGCCGAAGCCGGAGTTCCGCCGTTTTCGCCAGTCGAGGGCCTTCGTGAATATCGAGGCCGATTCCGTGGCCGAGTGAATGCCGAAACAGGCGACCCCAGCCTGCCTTTGCAATGACGCGCCGCGCTGCAGCGTCGACATCACAACCTCGCGCTCCGGGCCGGATGGCGGCAATTCCGCGGCGCTGAGCATTCAACACAACTCTATACACTTTCTCAAGTTTCGTCGAAATCTTACCGGTCGCCAAAACACGCGTCAAGTCACTCTTGTACCCCGCCGCGTTGCTTGCGCCCCAGTCGACAAGCACAAAGGGAGCCTCTCCGATTCGGCGTTCCGTCGGCCGGGCGTGGGGGAGGGCCGACCGGGATCCGACGGCGACGATTGTCTCGAAGCTCGCCTTCCGGGCGCCGAACTGCCGCATCGCATGTTCGAGGGTGTGGGCCGCCTCCAGTTCGGTCATCTGCGGCGTAATCGAGGCCCTCAGCACGTCGAAACCACGCTCCGCCTGCTTGGCGGCCTCTCGAATCTGCTCGATCTCGTCGGAATCCTTCACCAGCCGGAGTTCCTCGACCGCGCCCGACATGGGGACCCGCTCGGTCGCTTTGAGTGCGGAACCGAGCCGTTCCCACTGTGCGTGGCTCATGGCATCGCTCTCGAAGGCGAGCTTCGCGATGCCGGCGCGTCGCGCGGCTCCGGCCGTGGCGTCGAGAATCGTCTGCTGCGGTGTGCGGATCACTACATCGAGGTTGGGGCACTCTTCGTCGATCTGCGTGGCGAAGCGACCGTCGCTGATCAGAACGGTGGCTTTGGGGCCGACAATCAGAAAGCTGTCTTCGCCGGTAAAACCGGTGAGATACGAGACGTTCGTCGGGTTGGTGACCAGGAGCGCATCCGCCCCGGCATTGCGCAGGTTGCGGATCAGTTTGTCGCGCCGCAGCGCGTGGCGGTCTTCGGCCATGCGAGGTATTACCGTGCCGCCGGCGGGGCGGTTTGGGGATGGTTCAGGATTTCGTCCTCCCGGAAGATCGCATGATTCACGACGGTTCGCTTCTGCGATGTAAATACGACGTGGATGAGGCCGTCGCGCGTCTGAATCGCGGTCGGGTAGGCGGCGGAATCGCCGGGCTTGTTGACGATATTCCGTTGATAGGGATAGGTCTTGTCGCCATCGGTCGAAATTGCGACGGTGAGCGGCATGCGCGACGCGTTACTGTCGTTGTAAACGAGCAGCAGGTGCCCGTTGTTGAGCTTGATGAAATCGACGGCAGAGTTCGGGTTCGGAAATTGCGAGTCCTTTCCTTCACTCCAGGTGAGGCCACCGTCGCGCGATTCGGTGCGGACGACGAAGGCATCCGGTTGAGGTTTATAGCCACCCCCTCGCCGGCAATACGCGACGAGATAGTCGTCAGTAATCTGGACGACGGACGGCTGCAGGTTGCCGATGCGGGAAGGGATTTTCTTCGTCGGTACCCATTCGTCGGAATCCTTCTTCTTGCGGAAGAAGAACGAGGTCGTGTCGGCTCCGACGAACTCGCGATCGTTGCCGGTTTCGTGATAGACCGGCAGCAGGTAGTCGCCGTTATTGAGGACGATCGGTCGGCCGCGGACCATCGAGCCTTCTTCAAAAGCGAGCACTTCGGAATCGGACCAGGTCTGGGCTCCATCGCGCGAGACCTTGAACTTGATGCGCGAGTTCGACCAGGTCGGTCCGTAGAGGTTTACATAGAAGAGCCAGACAAGACCATCGGGCGCCTGCCAGATCACGCCATTGCCATCGGCCCGGAAAGGAGTGTCGGCAATAATCTGCGGTCGGCTCCAACATCCGCTGGAACGCGAGAACCTTGAACCTCGGACATAGGTGTCTTTTCCGTACTCGCCCGTACCACCGTAGTAAACAAGGTACAGATCGCCGTTGGCGAGTTCGGTCATCGATACCGGATGCTTGTACGCGTCCGGAAGTTCCGGTCCGAAAACGCGCTCAACATACACATCGCCCGCGGCAGCCATCGACGGCAGCGAGAGAACCAGAACGACGGCCAAGCACAGAGCAGCAGCGCGGAGAGCCGAACTCACGATGATCTCCAGGGGTCGAGCATTACGAAGTGACGCAGACGAACCGTATCGAAGAAGAAGGCATCTTACCGGGCCGAGTCGGCCAGGGTCCAGCAATGGGAATGACATGGATACGTCGGTTCAGGAAGCGGAATCTTCGGAAGAGAGGTCGGGGAACCCCCCGGCATCGTCGTCGAGCGGTCGCACTTCGAGCCAGTTGTCACCCACCGAAACGTCGACGACCAGCGGAACATCCAGCGGAATCGCGTGTTCCATCTCCCGTTTCACAAGAGCGATCAGCGATTCCGTGTCGGGCTCCGGTGTTTCGAAGACGAGCTCGTCGTGAATCTGCAGCAGCATTCTGGCGGGGTGTTTCTCCCGTTCGATGCGGGCATGAATGTTGATCATCGCCTTCTTGATGAGGTCCGCGGCGGAACCCTGAATCACGGTGTTGATTGCGGTTCGTTCCGGCAGGTTCCGTTGTCTGCCGCCGGTGTTGCGGATTCCGGTGATCGCGCGGCGCCGTCCGAGAATTGTCCGGGCGTATCCGGTTGCGACGCAGTCTTCGAGGATCTGTTGCAGGTAGCGGTCGACGCCGGCGTATCGCCCGAAGTAACTTTCGATGAAGCGCGCCGCTTCCTCCTGGGGAATGCCGAGCGTGGCCGCCAGCCCGAACGGACTCTGGCCGTAAATGACGCCGAAGTTGACCGCCTTGGCGATGCGCCGCTTGCCGGAATCGACTTCACTCGGGTCGATCTCGAAGACTTCCGCCGCGACCGCGGTGTGAATGTCGATGCCAGCCTGGAATGCCGCTCTCAAGGCTTCGTCGCCGCTGAAATGCGCGAGCATGCGCAGCTCGATCTGCGAATAGTCGGCGCAGACGAGCTTCCAGCCGGCTTGTCCCGGAAGAAAGGCGCGGCGGACTCGGCGCCCTTCTTCGGTCCGGATCGGAATGTTCTGCAGGTTGGGGTCACTCGAACTGAGGCGGCCCGTTGCCGCCACGACCTGGTTGAACGAAGCGTGAATTCGCCCCGTCTCCGGGTTCACCATCAGCGGCAGCGCATCGAGATACGTTCCCTTGAGCTTCGAGAGCTGGCGATGCTCGATGATCTTTGCGGGAAGTGGATGCAGCGGCGCGAGCTTTTCGAGAACTTCCTGATCGGTGCTCGCGCCGGTCTTGGTCCGCTTCATGACCGGAAGCTTCAGCTCGTCGAACAGAATCCCGCGGAGCTGCAGCGGAGAATCAATGTTGAACTCGCGCCCGGCTTCTTTGTGAATCTGTTGAATCAGCGATTCAAGCCGCGCGGTGACTTCCGCGCTCTGCCGGGCGAGCTCATCGACATCGACACGGATGCCGGTCCATTCCATCTCCGCCAGGACGGGAATGAGCGGCCGTTCGAGTTCCCAGTAGAGCTCCCACAGGTTTTCCTTGCGGAGATCCTGCTCGATCGACTTCGCGATCTGCCACGCAACGCGCGCGTCTTCGGCCGCGTACTCGGCCGCTTTCTCGACATCGACTTCAAACATCTTCTTCTGCTGCTTCCCGGAGCCGATGAGGTCTTTGATCGGGATCATCCGGTGCTGCAGATACTTCTGCGCGAGCGTATCGAGTCCGTGGCTGCGCGCGCCGGCGTCGAGCAGATAATCCCCCACCATCGGGTCGAGACCGACGCCGCGCACATGCACTCCGGCACGGCGCAGGACGAGCATGTCGTACTTGATATTCTGATTGACGATTTCGATGTTCGGGTCTTCAAGAATCGGACGGAGCGCATCGAGCACGGTCTTTGCCTCCAGCCGCTTCTGACCGGGAGGACAATCGACCGGAATGTAATAGCCAACGTCATCCTGCCAGGCCAATGCCCAGCCGACGATATCCGCCTGTGTGGCAGTCAGGCTTGTCGTTTCCAGGTCGATGCAGAAGCGCTTCTGCTTCTTCAGATCCGCGAGAAGCTTCTTGAAATCGGCCGGGGTGTCGATCGTCTTCCAGCCTCCGGCGCTTCCGTCGACCGGGGGAGTTCCTCCCGCATCGACGACCCCTTCCGCTCCAACCTGCTGCGCTCCGACGAGCATCTCATCGGCAAGACGTTTGAATCCGAGCTGCAGGAACAACGGATGGAGCGCGCGGTAGTCCGGTTCCCGGACGCGCGATGCTTCCCAATCGACCTCGAGCGGCAGGTCGGTGTTCAGCGTGACGAGCCGACGGCTTAACAGCGCCTGATCCGCGAAGTTCTTCAAGTTCTCTTTGAGCTTGGCGCCGGGGGCCTTGTCGGCGTTCGCGAGAACATCCTCGAGCGTGCCGAACTGCTGGAGAAGCGCCTGTGCTTTTTTCGGACCGACCAGCGGCACGCCGGGGACGTTGTCGACCGCATCTCCGACCAGCGCCTGGAAATCGATGACCTGATCCGGACGGATCCCCCAATCGTCCTCGAGAGACTTTGCGTTGTAGAACGCATTCTTACGGACGTTGAAGAGCTCGACATGCGGGCCGAGAAGCTGCCGCGCGTCCTTGTCGCTTGTGACGATCCGCACATCCATGCCGCGCTCGACGGCCTGCCGCGTGATCGTCGCAATGACGTCATCCGCTTCCCAGCCGGAATGTTCGATCACTGGAACGCGGAATCCGGAAAGAACCTCGACGATCAGCGGAATCTGCGGACGCAAATCGTCCGGCATCTCCGATCGGTTCATTTTGTAGTCGCCGAACCATGCGCTCCGTTCCCCCGGTCCGCTCGAATCCATGGCACAGATGAGATAGGTCGGCTTTTTTTCGTTTTGCAGGTACTGCAGGTCGCGCGCGAATCCGAACACGGCGTTGGTCGGCTGCCCGTTCGGCCCGGTCATTTCCGGCAGGGCGTGAAAGACCTGAAAGATGAGGGAGTAGGCATCGATAATATACAGAAGTTCACTCATGGTGGAGTGGAGTCTACCTGTCCGAAAATCGGGAAAACAAGGAGGGGATCAACTTTGAATGGCGAGCCGACATCATTCGCGGCTGGCCGGCGGATGCCCGATATTATGGGGCCATCGCCTCGCGAACGCCATGAGTCGGGGGCTGAGCGGTCTCGGCCGACGGTATGAGGAGATGCGGAGAACTCGCGGAATCGCTAAGGACGTCACAGGGGGTCGCTGCGTTGCGACGGATCGAGTTTAATTCTTGACTCGCCCCTATCCCCCTTTACACTTTAAAGATAGGTTCGCCGCGGGCACCAGAACCTCTCTCGTCCCCCAATACGAATATTGAGCGCAAGCGGGGCTCTCGGGGAACGGCCGCAATGCCGTTTCAAACGGGAGGTCTGTCGAGTCCGAAGTTTTCGCTGCTTCAAGGAAATAAGGCATGGCCTCGAATAAGCAAGGTATGACCGCCGTTCACGGCTCACTGATTTTCTTCGTCGCGTTGAGCATGATTCTGGCTGTCGTGGCCTATCTGAGCTATCGCGACTTGAAGGAAGCGCAAGGCCGTCATGCGGATACTGAAACCAAGCTGCAGACCGAAACGAAAGCGCATCGCGATCGCGATGCCGACATCCAGGTTCTGAAAGACAAGACCGGTTACAAACTTCCGAACGTCGGAGCTGCGGACTCCGCAGCCGGCGACGGCAGCGTCTCGGGACAGATGGCCGCCGACATCACGAAGTTCGCGCCGGGCGATCTGGGTCAGGGAACGATGCGCGAAACTCTCGAACGAATGAGTGCCGCGAATGCCCAGCTGACGGCCGAGCGCGATGCGTTGAATGCCGAGAAGGCAACGCTGCAGGGTCGCATTGCTTCGCTGCAGGAGGAGTACGGGGCATCAGTCTCCGCAAACGAGAAAGCGCGCGAGGACGCGGAGAAAGACCGCGACACGGCTCAGCGAAACAAAGAAGAGACGATTGCTGAGAAAGACAAGCAGATCGCCGGCCTCGAAGAGCGCGCACGTGCGACGCAGCTGGAACTGGCCCAGGAGAAAGACACGAACATCCGCATCGTGGCCGATCTCAAGCAGCAGGTTCAGAACCTGACGAACATCAACACCTCGCTTCGCGAGAAGCAGGAACAGGAACAGGACATGAGCTTCGACCAGCCGGACGGGCTCGTCGAATGGGTCGATCACAACAGCCGTCTGGTCTGGATCAATCTCGGTGAAGCGGACGCGCTGAAGAAGCGAACGTCGTTCAGCGTCTACACGAAGGGGAACTACGGGGTGGGCCGTCGCGACAAACGCGACATCAAGGGGTCCATCGAGGTGACGCGCATCATCGGCCCGCATCAGGCGGAAGCACGAATCATCGGCGATACCTTCGCCGATCCGATTGCTCCCGGCGACCCGATTTACACCCCCCTGTGGGGAAGCGGAAAGCAGGAACATTTCGCACTCATCGGTCTGATGGACCTCGATCGCGATGGAAAGAGCGACCGCGCACGCCTGCATGAAATCATCGAATCCGCCGGAGCGGTCATCGACAGTGAAGTGAACGATCAGGGAATCCGCGTTCCCGAGAACAGCAGACTCAGCGTGCACACGAAGTTCCTCATCGTCGGCGAGATTCCCGATCCTTCAAAAGCCAAGCCGGACGAAGCGAAGGCGTTCGAAGCGATCGGCATTCAGCACGGCGAGATGATGCGCGAAGCGCGCGAACAGGGAATCAAGGTCGTCAACCTGAGCGACTTCCTCGATTACATCGGTTACCAGCCGAAGCGACGCCTCTGGCAGCCGGGAGAAGAATCGATCTACAACCTCAAGAAGGGGGCACGCAGCACGGCCACCGCACCGAGCATCGCTCCGCCGGCGACATCGACCGGACGCACCTCGGGACTCTACAGCAGCGGCCGCAGGCTCGTTCCGCAGGATTCCGATGGTTCGACGAGCAAGACGTTCAAGAAGTCGAACTAGCTGAGAGGAATTGAACTCACAATAAAACAGGGATGCGCTCGAGGGAGCGCATCCCTGTTTTCATTGAACGGAGCGGAATCTCGCCGGGCACATCCGTCTTCCTAGCGTGCAACCGAGCTCGCTCCCCATCTCTCCGCCCGATCTCCGAGCTTCGACCCGAGTGCCGTCGATGTGCTGATCTGATTGCGGAGTGCGGCGGTCGATTCCGCAATTCCTTCGAGCCGGACTCGTGCGACTTCGATCTCACGGCAGGCCTGCTCGAGCTGCGGGAAGATTCCGACCGCGAGCCGGCTTTGCGCCAGCTCCTGCGCCAGCTCGTCGATGCGAAGCTTGAGCCCGTTTCTCAACCGCCGGGAGAAAGCCATGACCAGTACGCCTGACCAGAGTGCAAAGAAGACCCCCGCCGAAATATAGAAGTCGATCGGCAGAAGGGGCTTGTCGAGAATGAACGAGTCGTAGAAGAAATTCCGACCGACGCGATACAGAACGAAACCGAGGTACAGCAGGAACAGCGATTCGTACAGGAACCGGACCGTCGGTCTCGCATTGCGCCGCCCGAGGTCCTCGATCACTCCATCGAGCCGGCGCCCCGCATCGCCGAGAAACTGCCCTTCAACACGGCTTGCTTCGGCGCGTAAACGCTCTGGGGACGTTGTTTCGACCAGTGCGGGATCAAGCTGTGCCGACCTCAGATACCCGGCGACGACGACATGGGCCTCGCGGAGCAGATCTTCCTCGAATCCGAAAATGCTCAACCGTTCGAGATGCGATTCAGCATCCTGTTCTTCACGGCGTGAGCGAAGCCACCGCGCCCCCTGCAATGCTCCGATCAACGCAACCTGTGCCGAGCTCCGCGCCCGGAACAGGCCGAACGACGCAATCAGATTCCCCATTCCGTTGTAGAAACGGAGCATGGACGAGAACGGGCTGAATCCCCACGAGTCGGTGACGGAGTCAATCAGCCGCCGCTCCCAGAGTCGACGGCTGCGGAGCAATTCGACCGACAGCCGCTCCGACATGGCCTCGGTCATTCGCCTCCGCAGTTCATCGTATGCCGCTTCGAGCTGTTCGACTTCGGGCCAGGCCGAATCGAGCTGGCGGCGGCCGTGGTCGAGAACCGCGTGCAGCAGATCGACGAGATTCGCACGTCGAATCTGCAGCCGTTGCGATGCGGTCAACTGCGTGGTCAGCACGTCCTGCAAGCGG
>JBFWWA010000076.1:0-11948 GCA_050246455.1 Planctomycetaceae bacterium | reverse complement strand
ATTCTCGGCTGCTGCACGAACTTCCGTCATTTCTGCCGCGAGGTGGGGCTCTCGGAATTCTTCCGCGTCGAGCCGGAGTTGTATTTCGTCGCCCGCGACGGAAAGGTCAACCGGTTCTCGGCCTCGACGTCGCTCACCGGTGTGGAAGTCGCGTCGCGGCCGAGCTTCTGGTAGGACCTCACGCCCTCAATCAGCTCAATTCGCGCAACATCTTTCCAGGCGACCTTGGGGTCGGGAAATCCTGGAACGAACTCGGTGTCGCCCGATTCGTCGGCAAACGCGTTGCCGACGCCAATTGCGACAATGAGAGCGGCAAGACAAATCACCCTGGTCATGGGACTTGCCCTTCGATCCGGAAAGAAGCGGGACGAGGCGGCCACTGCCGGACGGCTGAAGAAGGATTGCACCGTGAACGAATGTCGAATATGCGGTCGGCGCATCAGGAAAGCAAGCCCCGACGGGAGAGGAGCCGTATTGCGCCGCATAACCGGTCGATCTGGTCCAAACAGAACAAACGCTCCCGGCCGTCTCGGGGATTCTATGAATTCGCCTTCGCAGAACGCGGGACTCCGACAGGCCCGACGACTTCGTGAGCTACTGTTCGGTTGTTACGGTGAAATCGGCCTCGCACCCATCGCGACCAGCGATGGACGCTGCGGAGGCGAATGACGGATCGCCGTACCGGAGTGCTCGGGATGCGAGGCGTAGTTCGGCCCCTCTATCTGCTCGTGCTGTTCCAGGGCGTTTGCCTCGGAGCCGGCCTGTGGATCCATGACCGGTTCCTGATCTCGACATCCCAATGGGACTCCCGGGAAACGTCGCTGACGCGCACGGCGGAACCCGTTGAACCGGGCGCCGCTCTCGCCGCTGCCAAGGTTCAGTCTCTCGGCAGCACTTCGGAAATTCCGCGCACCGCTATTCGCATGGAAGACGTGCGAGGGCACAAGATCATTCAAGGGATGCCGACCGCAGCCGTGATTGCATTTGTCTGGACGTGGGGGCTGCAATCGGTCGTCGCCTATTTCCTGCTGTCGAGAGTGCAGGTCGAGCATTCGCAACGGGTCTCGCGCTCGGACGAGCAGTCGCTGCAGAATACCCGCGACCTGATCCGCACCCGGGACGCCGTCATCTTCGGATTGGCGAAGCTCGCGGAATCGCGCGATCGAGACACGGGGCAGCACCTCGAACGAATCTCGCTGTATTCGACGCGCATCGCGTCGGCGCTTTCGAAGGACCCGCGGTATCAGGGGATCGTCACACCCGCATTCGTCCGGTTGATCGGCATCAGCTCCGCGCTGCATGACATCGGCAAGGTCGGCGTGGAAGACTCCGTGCTCCTCAAGCCGGGAATACTGACGGCGGGGGAACGGTTCCGGATGCAGCTTCACGCGCAAGTGGGGGCGGAGTGCATTCGCGAAATCGAGCGGAGGCTGGGGACGTCGAACTTCCTGGAAATGGCCCGCGAGATTGCGTACTCGCATCACGAGCGATGGGACGGGGCCGGTTACCCCGAAGGGATCTCCGGAGAAGCGATTCCGCTCGCGGCGCGCATCGTCGCCATTGCGGACGTCTACGACGCGCTCGCCGTGCGCCGGGTCTACAAGAAATCGATTCCTCACGAAAAATGCGTCGAAATCATCCGCGAGGAAGCGGGCAGGCAGTTCGATCCGAGCGTCGTCCGCGTGTTCCTCGAAATCGAATCTCAGTTCAAGGAAATTGCGCGCCGGCACGCCGACGAACCGACTACGGAGCCGGCCGAGTTCACCCACCTGGAACAGCACCATCAGTTTACGCCGGAAGAGCAGCAGGCGCTGCTCGATGCCATCGCCGAATGCAACTCCGTCGCATCGAAGGATGAGGTGATCGGAGTTTCCTGAATCCGTCGTCGCGGAGTCGCGGCGCACTACTCGTTTCCTGTTCCGGCCGCCGCCACGCCGGCAAGTATTCGATCAGTCGATCGGAGAGCCGTCCCATGCTGAATCGTAATGGCAGCCAGCGCTCGCTGGAGATCATGCTGGTTCTGATCTGTGCAGTCCTCACCTGCGTGCTGTACCGGACGATGGGCTACAAGATCATCGTCCTCAACCTGTTCTATCTGCCGGTGATACTGGCAGCGTTTTATCTCGGCCGCTACCGCGCGGGTGTGCTCGCGTTCTTCAGCGTGATTTCCGCGTCGATCGTGACGTCGCTGACGCTCGGCGAATTCGCCGCATTCGTCTCTCCCGTGGTGATCGGGCTGTCGATTGTCGTCTGGGGCGCCGTGCTCGGCCTGACGGCGATCATGGTCGGAACGCTCAGTGACGAACTGTCGACAAGGCTCGTCGAACTGCATGAAGCACACGTCGGTGTGGTCGAAGTTCTCGCGAGGTATCTGCAGAGTGCACATCCGCGCCTCAAGACAAGGTCGCGGCGCGTCAGCGATCTCTGCCGCGACGTCGCGGTGCAGATGAAGCTTTCGGCCAAGGAAGTCGACGATGTGCACGTCGCCGCCCTGCTCCACGACATGGAGAATATCGAGATCACCGCCCGCGTCATCAAGAAGGCCATCGGGGATCTCGAAGGCGAACAGAAGGGTGTTACCCATCACACCTTCCACGGCGCGGAACTGGTCCATTCGCTCGGTCCGGTCCTGAGCGGCGCTATTCCGCTGCTTCTCAACCAGGCGGACGCGGAACATGCGTCGGTGGGGGCGGGGATCCCGTCGGGCGATGTACCGTTCGGGGCGCGCATCATTCGCACGGTCCGAGCGTACGATGCCCTGATCGATGGAGCCTGGGGGGGCCCGGGCCATACCACGACGGAAGCTCTTCAGGAACTTCGCCGCGACGCGGAAGCGGACCACCACCCTGCGGTATTGCATGCTCTCGAGAAGGTCGTCGGCCAGTCGGCGGCAGCCGACCGGATTCTCGCCGCCGCGGAATCGAAGCCAGTCGGCGCGCTCTGAACCGACTCGTCCCCGACGGCGGCCCGGGAGCGGAACGCGACCATTCGCGTCCCACTTCAATTGCGCCCTTGGGCTGCTAGAATAGGAACATCGATCTCGGGCCGGTCTTGTCCGTCCGGTACCGGTTGTCGAATTCCCTCTTCGAGCCGTCGTCATGAGCCGCGACAACACCCGCAGCGACGATGCGGTGCAGCTGTTGCTGTCTGCGTTTCAGAAGCTTGAAGAAAGCGGTCTGCCGCGTCCTGCGATCGCTTCGTGGAGCGAGTTCCTCGCCGCTCTCGCCGTGCTGCATGTGCTTCCCGAAGAGACGGCGACAAGGCTCATTGCCGAGTACCACCGGCTCCGGTTCAGCCGCTCGACCCACGACGACTCCGGGTTGCGGGAAACGCTCGACGCGCTCTCCCGTGCCATTCGCGAATTCGAGTCTCTTGACGCCCCGAAGCGGGAAGAGCTCGCGAAGGCGGTCCAGGACCAGTTTCGGCCGGCGGAGGGTCCACAGAGACCGCTCGTCGAGCCCGAAGCTCACCGTCCCGCGCCGGTCCCGGTCATGATCGATGAACGCGCTCCGGAACTCCCTCCGATGGACCCGCAGGAAGTGCTCGCGGTTCCGAACCAGTCCGGCAAGCGGCTGCAGCGCCGTGTAATGATCTACGCCGGCGGAGCGATCGTCCTCGTCTGGACTCTGGGGGTGCTTGCCGGCGGATACGTCGTTCACGACAGCATCGAGCAGTTTCTGGCCAGTGCGACGCGGGTGAGGGAGAAAGAAGAATCAACGCGGCGCAACGTGGAATCCGATGAAAGGCACGTCGCGCGCGAGAACTGGAGTTCCCGACCTTCGTCCGCCGGCCAGAACCAGCAATACGACCGGAGGACCGCCGAGACGCTTTTCAACCTGGCGCGAGCGCACGACGCAAAGAACGAAACCCGCGAAGCGATCTTTGCATACCACCTTCTCCTGAAACAGCAGCCGCGCCACACCCTGGCGGGCAACAACCTCGCGTTCCTCTTGCTGACGACGCATGACAAGTCGCTCCACGACCCGAAACGCGCGCTCGAGATGGCACAGAGCGTCGTCGAACGCGACGTGAATGCCGCCTACCTCGATACGCTCGCCGAAGCCTGGTTTCAAAACCGGAATCCGGTCAAAGCGGCAATCTTCGGCCTGCAGGCGATGCGCGCCCGCGACCACGAATTTCATATGCCCTACCTGTTGCGGCAGATGGTCCGGTTCTCGCTGGAAGTTCTGAAGGAAGGGTTCGTGAACCTCTCTCTCCTGTCGAACACGAGAGATGCCTATGCTTGGATTTCCGAACCGCCGCGCCGACTGGCCATCCGGCGCGAAGGAGCACTCCGGTTGACGGTGACACCTGACGACGACAGGCCCGCCGAGGCCCCGCGGCCCGCTGTTGCGGATGCCGAAGCGAAGGCCTCGGCTCCCCCCGCTCCTCCGGCAGCTGCTCCTCCTCCCGCAAAATAGTTCCCACCGTTTCACTCTCGAGCTTTCCTGGGATCGATGATGCCGTCGCTGCTTCTGCTCTGCGCGCTGACCGGAATCTCGGATACGACGTATCAGGCCTGGGAGGCGAGCGCTATAGCACCGAACCCGCGCCGCGCCGCTCCGAACGCGATCGGCCATCGTCTCAGTGAGCAGGAGATCGCGAAGCTCGCGAGCGAGCAGCCCGCTATTCCGTTCAAAGAGGTGACGGTGGCGGTTCGCCTCACCGACGGCACGGTCTGGGCCGGCTCGCCGCGCGGACTGATGCGCTACGGCCCGAAGGAGGCTCGGTGGAAACTGTTTCATTCACGACGCTGGCTCTCGGACGATCATGTCGTCGATCTGCTCGTCGTTTCGAGTCACTCCTGTTACGCGAAGAGCAAGTCGGGAACGGTGGACTGGATTCGCCAGAAGCCGATGACTCTGGAGAAGAAGATCGCGGGGATTCACAGCCATCTGCAGCACCGCGCGGTACGGCTCGGGCTCATTGCGGAGATCGAGCTCGACGGGCCGGGAAACCTCAAGAAGAACTGGAAGCAGCCGGACAGCGACAATAACGGCCTCTGGACCGCCATGTACGTCGCCGCGGAAGCATTTCGATACAGCGTTACAGGCGAATCGGAAGCGAAGCTCAATGCCTCCCGCTCGCTCAAGGCGCTCATGAACCTCGAGGCGATCACCGGTCTGCCGGGATACGTCGCGCGCAGCATTGCGCCGATCAAGATTCCCGTGAGCGCGCTCCGCGACCAGGAGCGATGGCGCGTCACCAAGGACGGCAAGATGCGCTGGAAGTCGGACACGTCGAGCGACGAGGTCGACGGGCACTATTTCGCCTACGCGGTCTATTTCGACGTTTGTGCCGGCCCGAAAGAAAAGGAAGAGATCCGCGACGTCGTGGGACGCATTACCGATCACATCATTGCGAACGACTACCAGTACATCGACCCCGACGGAAAACGGACGACCTGGGGCGTCTGGGCGCCGAAGGAACTGAACGACAACCCGAAATGGGCCCCGGAGCGCGGGTTGAATTCGCTCGAGATCCTCTCGCACCTCAAGGTCGCGCATCACATCACCGGCGACCCGAAATACGAGAAGGCGTACCGGGAACTGATCGAAAAGCATCACTACGCTGAAAACACAATTGAACAGAAGCGGGTGCACGAATCGGGATACACGAACCACAGCGACGATGAGCTTGCGTTTCTCGCCTACTATCCGCTCCTCATGTACGAGCGCGATCCGAAGCTGCGCGCAACGTACATGAAGAGCATCCAGCGGACCTGGGATTTCGAACGGCCGGAGAAAAGCCCGTTCTTCAACTTCATCTACGCCGCCGCCATCCAGGCGGAGAAGCGGACCGACCCCGCGGCACGGCCGGCGGAAGCGGGTGTCGATCCGAAGCAGTACGACCTCGATGAATGCATCGAGTGGTTCCGCGACGTCCCGGCCGACATGGTCTCCTGGTCGGTCGACAACAACGGCCGGAACGACCTCGTCCCCGGGCAGGTCTTTCCCCCCTCAGAGCGACGCCTGATGAAGTGGAACGGGAGCCCCTACAAACTCGACGGAGGGGACGGCGGAATGCAAGCCGACGACGGGGGCTACATCCTGCTCCCGTACTGGATGGGCCGCTGGCATCGGTTTGTTGACTAATCGGTGTCAGGAGTCAGGGAATTCGACTACCGGCTACCGACTACGGGCTACCGGAAAATCGAAGCTGCCGATCTGTCTTCAGAACTTTCCGGCCACCCGGCCGTGGCGCCGGAAAACTCTGTCGACAATTCGTCGGCTTCGATCTTCCAGTAGCCGGCAGCCCGATTCCCAACTCCCCGTCGTCACGCTTCCTGCTGTTCGACGAGGATGATCGGGTCGGTGGTTCCGTCCGGCTTGAAACGCCCGATGAGCGTCTCGTTGAAGGTGTGCTGACCGAGGATGGCGCGTCCCCCCTGCGAGCGTTTCATGCCGTGGTAGAACAGCCACTGATCGCTGCCGACACGAAGCCGGCATCCGCCGGCGACATCCGACGGGACCGCCTTCCCCTGTTCCGAGACGGTGAGCTTCCGCCATTCGGCATACGCCCGGGCTCGATCCGGATGCCAGTCGATCACGAGCGGTGCGTACATGCCGCCGACGCCGATCTGCCGCAGATGCAGAGCGTCGTCGACGAGCCCGAGGCTTCCCGATGCGCCGACCGCTCGTTCGGCGGGAAGCATCAGCGGGAAGACGCGCGCCGAGCAGCCGGGGACTTTGAGGCGGCATTCACGCGTCGGTCTGTCGGGAACGATCGTCGCTCCCGCGATGGGAGGCAGCCGCGACTCGCATTCAATCCGTGCGCCGTGCGGCCCCGAGAGAATCTCCGCAAAGAGAGCGAAGTGCTCCTCCCGCGACAACAGCAACTGCCGCTCGACCCGCACGCCGGCCGGATGATCGGCTCGCAGTTCGATGTAGTCGGCGTCTTCGTCCGAGAACCAGCAGACGCAGTGCCACTCCACATTCTCGAAATCGAGCGGATTCGATTCGAGCGTGATGGCCACTTCCCACTTCCCGCTCAACAGCGTCACGCTGAAGGCCGAGAGTTCGATGGATGGCATCGAATCGTGATGCGTGACGATGAGCGCGTCGGCGTCGATCGACCAGCCGGAGCGGAGACAGGCGAGCCGCGCCCAGTCGGATTGGACGGCCGGAAACTTCTCGGCCGCTTTCCCGGACGTTGACTTCCGGTTCGCGCGGCGTCGGCGGAGTCCTCCCTTGCGGCCCTTCTTTCCTTTCAGATGGGCGGCGAGGAACCGGTGGTTCGAGAGTTCCTGCAGATAGACGCGCGGGGCGGATTTCTCGTTGAGTCCGGCAAGCGTCGATGCGGCGGAAAGGAGATCGATCGCGCTTGTCGAGTAGCCGTTGCCGAGCGGAAGCCGGCCGTCGGCGCGGCAGAGCATCGCCGCCGAATGCGCGAGGAGCTTGAACCGCCGTTCGCACTTTGCATCCCACAACTTGAGGCCGGCCTGCGCGGCGCAGTCGCGGGCGCGGACGAATGCCGCCAACCAGAACGGGAGCCGCTCGAGCAGGTCAGCGCGCGGCATGCCGAGCTCGTCGGTCCCTTCCAGCAGCGATCCGCGGAGTGCCTGCCGTGCGGTTTCAAAGAGCTGATCAGCCACGCTGAGACCGGCGAACAGAGTGGCGAGAGCCCACGGGAGTTCGCCCCGTTCGACGAGCGCACGGTCGGTGAGAAGCTCGGCCGCCGAGGCCGTCTCGGATCCGCCGGAATCTCCGCTGGTCAGCGCGGTTTCGAGCAGTAATCGCCAGATGCGGAATATCGTCCCGCGCGAAAGCTCGATGTTGGCGCGGCGGAGCACGTCGGCGAGCAGCAGCTGTTCGTAAGGCAGGAGCGCTTCCGAGCGATCGAGCCCGTCGAGCCAGCGCACGAGCGATGGCTCGAGGCCGTTCTTTGCGGCGGCGTCCGGGGTGCGCTTGGTCGCCAGTTTTTTTCGCGAGTTCTTCCGTACCTTCGGCGCGGCGGGGGCGTGGGTGGATGCGGCGTCGAACTTCGCAACGATGTCCGAAAGGGCGACGGAGCGGAGCGAATCGTCGAATGCCGGCCGCGACCAGAGAACGCGCTGCGCCGGCGGCGCGGGCTTTTTGGGGTTCGGCTTCCTGGTCGGGAATTGCTTGCGGAGGTGCCGCTCGAGGAGCCGCGCGAACTCGCCCGCGTTCCCCTTCTTTGCAGCCTGCTTCAGCGGGGCGATACTTCCGGCTCGTCCCCAGGCAAGCGATTTGAGAAACTCGGCATCCGTCGGAGTCCACGATCCTTCGTGCACGGGAGTCGGCGCAGTAAGAAGCTGGTCCATGGATCTCAATTCGTTTTGCGGTCGCCGCGGCTGGCTCGCGGAGCACAACTCACGCGTTCCCTGCCCACCGTCGGCACGAGGCACCAATGTTCTAGAGCGTAGCCGATTGAGCGCGAAATTCAAACGGGGTCGAGAGATCGAAATTCCGCGGGGCGCACTGAGCGCGTACCGACACGTACTTCCAGGAGCACAGACATTCCTGTCTGTGCCGATGTGCCAGAAGTTTATCGAGACAAATCGGCTGCACAGACAGGAATGTCTGTGCTCCGAATACGCATTTTCCGGCGAGTCGTCTACCGCGTTTTCACGGCGTGATCCAGCGGCCGGCGCGCATCGCGCGCGAAACTCGCGGCACCGAAAGCAGGGCACCGAACGGATCACTCGACACGCTTTCATCCAGCGAGAGCACCGCGAGATCCGCGCTCTTCCCGGGCTCGATGCTGCCGGTCTCGTCCTCCAGTCCCAGCGCGCGGGCTCCTTCAAGCGTTCCCAGACTCAACAGAATCCGCGGATCGACCTCGGGAAATCGACCATGCAGAAATCGAAGCTCGTTCCAGAGACTCAAATCCGGGTTTGACGCCCGGCTGTCGGTGCCGAGCGCGACGCGTATTCCGAGTTCGCGCAACCGAAGCCACGGATGATCGCGGTGGCCGAAATACGCGTGCGTTCGCGGACAATAGACCACTGACATCTGCGGCCGCGCCTCGAGGAATTCGATCTCCTCATCCGCGAGATAATTTCCGTGAATGACAAGAGCGCACTCGAGCCGTTCGAGCTGGCGGAGGTAGTCGAGCGGACGGAGCGGAAAGGGCATCGTTCCGTCCCGCCAGATGCCGAGATCCTCGTACATGCGGCGAAGGTCCCCCCTCCCCGACGCCAGGAATTCCAGCTCCGCACGCGTCTCTGCGACGTGAATGGCCAGCGGTGCGTCGAATTCCGTCGCGAGATCGACGAGTCCGCGGAACAGTTCGGGATGAACGCTGAATGTCGCGTGCGGGCTCAACCCGGGAATTGGGCCGGCCTGGTCCGGGGCGCGTGACCGCACCGCCAGCGACCAGCTCTCCAGATGCGAACGGGCGATCTCCAGCTGACTTTCGGCATGTTCCGGAAATCGCGACAGGAGTTCCCGAAAGACAATCGATCGAGGCCCGTCGTCCGGCCAGTTGTCCGGCATCGATTCGGCGGTCGAGATCTCGCCGACGGTCGTCGTACCGCATCGCGCCGATTCGATGAGGCCGGCGCGGATTGCCTCTGTGGCATCGCCGCGCTCCTGCCGATGAACGATCAGCGCGCGGATCCAGTCGGTGAAAGGCTGCGGCGGTTCCAGCGGTTCTTTGAGCCCGCTGAACTCCAGGTGCGTGTGGGCATTGACGAGGCCCGGAATGATTGCGACGTTGCCGAGGTCGATCGCCAGCGGATCGTGCGCGGCATGGACCGCGCTGATTCGTTCCCCTTCGACCTCCACCGTGCCGTTCTCGATCGGATCTCCGGCGACGGGAAGAATCCATCGGGCTCGGAGGCTGTATCGATCGGTCGACATGTCAGCGGGTCAATGCGGAGTGCGTCCGGGCCTCCCGCGGGCTCCGCTCGTCGGGGTCGGCCGGTCTGTCATCGAGAGTTCGGTGCTGATCGCGTTGCTTCGCGCGGGAGGGAACAAGCATCCGCAGCAGCACGAACGCCGCCGCACCCGCGAGAACGAGCGTCGGCCACCGGAAGCGGAGCGAATCTCCGTCAAACCACAGCAGGAACTCGGTCGGACCGGTTCGGGGCAACGTGCCGCCGAATCGTGAACGGACGACCTCCAGCCCATTGTACAGGAAATGGAACAGTATGCAGGGGAGGAGACTGTTCGAGCGGACAGCGAGCATTCCCAGCACGACTCCAAGGAGTGCGGCATTGAAGACCTGCTGGGGAATCATGTGCATCAGGCCGAAGGCCGCGCTCGACAACCCGACCGCCACTCCGATGCGTCCCGATTGCGAGAATCCGCTCAGCATGAAGCCGCGGAACGCAAGCTCTTCGCAGAGTGCAGGAGCGGCGGCAAAGACGAGGAGCACGAACCAGAAGGGAAGGTCGTCGCTGCTCATCGCCGCGAGGACGTCATGCACGCTTTTCGGAAGGGGGGGGAAGAACCATTGCAGGTTCGCTCCAAGCTCGATCGTGAGGGGATGCAGCACGATCGGCAATGCGACCGCCGCGAGCAACCATTGTTTCTCCGGCCAGTTCAGCCGGAACGTCTTGCGCACGCTTGTGGTGAGGATGACTCCCATCAGCAGCGCCGGCGTGCCGACGATCACCAGTTGTTGTATCAGAATCAGCTTGAGGAGCATCGCCTGTACGACCGGCCGGCCGACGTTGTCGGCGATGTTCGCGGGAAGCGCATCGCGCATGAAGCGCATCGCCGCAAACTGCAGCAGCATGATCATCACAAAGCAGAGGAGCGCTTCGGCGAAGCTCGGCGTCGGCTCCTTGTCGCGCAGCAGATGGCGGACCCAGAGTCGAAGATCGAACCGCTCCGCCTCGCGGAACAGCACGTCTTCCCGCGCGAACTGGTCAATCGCCCACCACAAGGCGAGCAGACTGTAGCCGACGCTCGTCACGAGTACGGGGATCACATAGACCAGAGGCTCGGTACTTCCGGGCGATGCGAGAAGTTCTTTGAGCAGTAGCGCCGGTCCGACGATCGGCATCACGCTGTAGAAGGGCTCGATCTGCACCGTCGGAAAGAGGCAGAAGACCGTCAGCCCCATCGTCACCATGAGGAGCGGCGTCAGGTAGTACTGCCCTTCCTTGCTGCTCCGCGCGAATGTCGCGAGCGCGAGGCACAGCGCGCTGAAGAGTGCTGCGAGCGGAAGGAGTAGCACCAGCACCCACATGATCGAAAGCGGGCCGGGGGCGGAAAGGTCGCCGACCTTCGAGAGCCCGTCGCTCCCGATGACCGACGCAATGTACCGGCCGGTGAAGCCCATGCTGAACAGGTTCAGAATCGTCGTTGTGAGGCTGAAGAGCATTACGGTGAGGAATTTGCCGACGACAATCTCGCTGCGCTTGGCGGGGCAGATGAGCAGCGTTTCCATTGTCCCGCGTTCTTTTTCCCCCGCTCCGAGGTCGACGGCCGGATAGAACGCACCGGTCACCGCCATGATCACGACGAGGGCCGGGAACATTTTGCTCCAGACGTTGGCGGCCACCTGCTCCTGCTTGGCGACGTCGATCTCGGCGGCGTTCACCGGCTTCGGCAGGCTCTGCGGAAGTCCGGCGCGTGTCAGCTGCCGGTTGAGAATTTCCTTTTCCCACGATTCGAGCGCCCGCCGGACCCCCTGGTAGGCGATCATCGATTTTTCATCGGCCCCGTTGTGGACGATGAAGGGATGGGGACGTTCGTTGTTTTCGGCTTGGCCGATGCGTCGCTCCGCGAGTGCGCGGTCGGTCCGTTCAATGGACGCTGCGAAATCGTCGGGGATGAGCACCAGCACCTCGACCCGGCTCTTCGCGAGCAGCCCGCCGAGCTGATCGTGCACCGGGTCGAGCTGCTTTGTGAGGAGCTGGACTTCCGCGGCATTGCGCGCTTCTTCTGCGGCCTGCCGGGCTTTCCAGAGGCGGTCATGTTCCGCCGCGAGCTTGCGGATGCGCGGCGCGTCCGTAATCAGGCTTGCGACCGACG
>JBFWWA010000075.1:0-11985 GCA_050246455.1 Planctomycetaceae bacterium | reverse complement strand
CCATGGGGCTCAGGCCGGAACCGGGAATTATCGCCGGCGCACTCGCCTGCATCCTCGGGCGAACCTTCGGCGGATCGAAATCGGGGGTCTACGGACCGACGGCGGCATTCATCCCGATCATCGCCGCACTGATGGCGAAGTACGGCGAAGCGGGAGGGGGAACCTTCGAACAGGGGCACGGCTTCCTCGTTCTCGTGTCGCTGCTTTCCGGTCTGGTCCTGATCACGATGGGGCTCTCCGGATTCGGGCGTTATGCGAAGCTGGTCCCGAATTCCATCATCGTCGGCTTCACCGTCGGCATCGCCGTTGTGATCGCAATGTCGAACTTCGGCGAGGCACTCGGGCTTCAACTCGGCATCAAGGGGGGTGTCGTCTCGAAACTCCGCGATATCTTTGCGCAGATCGACAGTGTGAATTACTACGCGCTCGGCATCGCGGTGATGACGCTGGCTCTCACGCGCGGCCTGCTCAAAATTTCGGTCTTCATTCCGGCTCCGCTCATTGCATTGGGAACGGCAACCGCTCTGACGGCGTTCGTCTTTCCGAACTCGGGGGTGACCCTGATCAAAGACAAGTTCGGCGCAATTCCGACGAACTTTTTCGTCTTCACGCCGCCGACGATGCCGGGCTGGGATGCCGCGGTCTACATCGACATTGCGTACTTCGTCTTCGCAATCGTTTTCGTCTCTGCGGTCGAAAGTGTGCTCTGCTCATCGATGGCGGATCGACTGGCGGACAATCGCCGCACCCCTTTCAACGCGGACAAGGAACTGTGGGGGCAGGGGCTCGTTCAGGCAATCACTCCGCTCGTCAACGGATTCCCGTGCACCGGAGCGCTTGCCCGGACCGCGACGAGCATCAAAGCGGGGGCCGTCACGCCCCTCGCCGGATACTTCAAGGGAGTGCTCAAGATCGCGATGGCGATGTTCCTGGCCCATTACCTCGACTACGTGCCGATGGCATGCATCGCCGGAATTCTGTTGTGGGTGGCCAGCAACATGGTGAAGCCCGCGGAAATCCGGGAAGTCTGGAAGCATAACTGGTTCCACGCAGCACTCATGATCTACACGGCGGTAATGGTTCCGCTCACCGACTTCCTGACCGGAGTGTTGAGCGCGCTCATTCTCTACGCGGTGCTTCGACCGTTCTTCGACAAGCCGCAACGCGATCAGGAAACTCGCGACGATTCGGTGCGCAAGGAACAACCCGTCTACCGTGACGAAGTTTCAGAGCGTGAGGCGGCATCCGTGCGGCGCACGCTGGGAGAGGCGTCATGAAGTCAAACCTTCGAGCCATAGTTGCACTTTCCGCCACCGACGCGGACGAGAACCTGATTCGGTACGCCCGCCAGGTGGCGAAGATAGGCTTCTGCCGGCACTTCTATTTCGTGCACGTCCGCTCGGCAGCGCAGGTGGCACGGGATGGAAGGGCCGGCGAAGAAATCCGCGAGGTTTGCGAGGCGAAGATTGCGGAGCTCTTCGGCGAGCCTCCTCAGGGCGTGACATACGACTGCCGGGTTCTCACCGGCGAGCGGGTCGACGCCCTCATCGACTTCATTCTGCACAACCGGTGCGATCTCGCGTTTCTCGGACATCGAAAGCACCGCAGCGGTCAGCGTTCTCTGGCGCGGCGCCTTGCGATGATTTCTCCCTGTTCGGTCTGGATGGTCCCCGAAGGAGCTCCCGTTTCGATCAGCGGCATCATTGCGCCGGTCGACTTCTCCGAGAACTCCGGTGACAGCCTCGAGACGGCCGCGTCGATCGCGCATGCGACCGGGCTGCGCAGCGTGCTCGCGACGCACATCTTCTTCGATCCCTCGACGGTTCGTTACGACGAGCATGTCGAAGAGATCCTCGCACTCGAGAAGCACACGTTTGAAGAGTTCGTCGCCAAACGTGATCTGAAGGGGGTTGACGTCGACCTGTCGATGGTGGAGGGAAACAACGTCGCGCGGTCAATTCTGCATACGGCCTCGCGGCATACGTGCGACCTCATCGTCATGAATACGCGCGGTCGGAGCCGTGCGGCGGCGATTCTTCTGGGGAGCACAACGACGCAGGTGATGATCGAATCGCCGGTCGCCGTGCTCGCCGTCAAGCATTTCGGAGCGATGATGAATCTGTTCCAGGCGCTGGAGGAAAGCCAGTTCTGGAGAAGGAGAAGTCCGAAGACGAACTGAAGGGCCGGACCGGCCCGCTGCTCGAATTTCCATTTGCCGGCTGATCAGGAACACGATCGTATGTCGCCGCAACCGATCCACATTCTTCTGCCTACCGATTTGAGGTCCGATGTCTGGCCGTTGTTGCAGGTCGCATTTCAATTCGATGCCGCACTGCGCGCGCGGCTGACATTGTTGCATGTGGCGCCGCCGGCCGGGTTTCAGGAACCGAAGCGGGACCTCAGCGCGCTTGCGCATCTTCGCGACACATTGAGGCTGCCGTCGGCCTCTGCGGCCGCCTGCCCGACAATTCTCAATCCGCGCAAGCGCGATCTTGCCGTTGTGGCGAGGCACCTGCGGCGAAGGCTCCACCCGGAATGGCAGGGATTCGTCGACATTCAAGCGGTGACGCGGCAGGGAGACGTCTCGAAGGAGATCGTCCGCTTCGCCCGTGAGGAGAGCGTCGATCTGATTCTGCTGGCCGCCAAGCCGCGCAGCTCGTGGTGGAACTGGCGGCGGAACGTCTGCGACGAAGTCCTGCGACAAGCGCCTTGCCGCGTCGTCCTGGTTCAGAATCCCAGCGTGTCGACCGCCGCGCCACCGGTCCCCGAGAAGCCGCGCGATGCCGAGAAGATTTCGAAACTCGTGTGACGGCCGCACGCGAATCGGAAACTAGCGATTCGGTGACCCGTCGAGCGGAACGATGTAATACGGCTCGCCATTGAATTCCTCACGCCGCCAGTTCTGGGGCTGTCGCGGTGGGACGGCGTGCGGAAGGTGCGGCCGATGGTATTGCAGGCACGACGTCGATCCCGGAAGTTGTTCCAGAACGGTGACGCGCGCCTCGAGCTTCTCGACCTGCTGCTGCAGTTTCTCGAGAGCGGTTGATTCCGCCCCGGGAAGCGAACCTTGCGAGATGAGGACGGCAACTCCGAGCAGGGTGAAGAGAAAGATCAGGAACAGCTGCGTTCGGCGTGTCATCGCACTCTCTCCTGGATGCCGCTTTGCCTAAAACTCGGGTGGCACGCCCTGAGCCTGCGAAGGCGTGCTTCGATTGCGCGAGGACCACGCCCTTTGCAGGGCGTGCCACCCGAACACGCAACTTTGAAACCCTGACTCCGAGTGTCCGGGCTAAGCCACTGAATGTGCAGGGTGTTCCGCTCGGTCGCTCATTGCTTCGGTGCGTCGTCCTGATGGGGCTTCGGCAACTCGTTGCGGAGGCGGCGAGCCGCTTCGACGAGCGTGATGAACTCGTTGCGCCGGACGTGTTCCGCCGTCTGAAAGTTCAAATCATTGGGTCCGCCCCAGCGGGAAATGCTGCTCGAGGCGAGGTCGGCCACCATTCGCAGATCGGCATTCCCCTTGTGTGCGGAGTTGCGGAGGATCATCCCGAAGGCGGCGACCGCTGCCGACCAGCGGAAGTCTTCAGATGTTTTCGCGGTCGCGTCGGTCGGAGCGGCGAGCGGGTAATCCTCCTGCACGCTCTTCTGCGATTCAGCCGGCGTGGTCACTCCCGGTGCCGGCGGCTGAGGCGACTCGGGCCGTTTGTATCGGAGCGACAATGTCAGCAATTCCGGCGATTGATTCGGCAGCACCGGTGCGCCTGCGTCGGCTGTCGGCTGATACTTGAGAGGTTGTTTCCCCAGCATTTTGTGGACGGGAATAATCTCATACAGAGCAGTGACGGAATGACCGGCACCGATGTCGCCGGAGTCTTTCGCGTCGTTGCGGAAGTCCTGCGCCGCCATCACGCGGTTCTCGTAACCGATAAGCCGGTACGCACCGACGCGCCCCGGGTTGAACTCGATCTGCACCTTCACATCCTTTGCGATGGTGTAGAGCGTGCCGGTCATTTCTTCGACGAAGACCTTTTGTGCTTCGCGGATGCCGTCGATGTAGCCATAGTGCCCGTTACCGCGATCGGCGAGCTTTTCGAGCTTTGCATCTTTGATGTTCCCCATGCCGAAGCCGAAGATGCTGAGGTAGACGCCGGACTTCGCCTGGCGGCCGATAATCTGCACGAGCTCGTTGTCGTCGGAGACGCCGACATTGAAGTCGCCGTCCGTGCAGAGGATGACGCGGTTCGTGCCGTTGGTGATGAAACTTCTCGTCGCCTGTTCGTACGCGAGCTTGAGCCCGCCTTCGCCGTTGGTGGAACCTTCGGCGCTCAGCCCCTGAATGACCTGGAGGATTTTCGGTTTCTCGTTCCCGGCGGTCGGTTCGAGGGCGACGCCGGCGTGCCCGGCATAGGTGACGATGGCGACGCGGTCATTCGCGGTGAGTTCGCCGACGAGCAGTTCGAGTCCGGACTTCACAAGCGGGAGCTTGTTGTCGTCTTTCATCGAACCGGAGACGTCGATGAGGAAGACGAGGTTCGACGCGGGACGCTCGGTGCGCGGAATCTCTTTTCCCTTGAGCCCGATGCGAACGAGGATGTTGTCGGGATTCCAGGGACAGGCCGCCGCTTCGAGCCCGCACGAAAACGGCTTGTCTCCCTGCGGCGCGGGGTCGCTGTACTTGAAATAGTTGAGCAACTCCTCGATCCGGACCGCATTGGCGGGAGGAAGCTGGTTCTGCGTCAGGAATCGGCGCACGTTCGAATAGGATGCGGTATCGACGTCGACTCCGAATGTCGAGAGGGGTGCGGCCGTCGGCGCGAGGAAGTCATTCTCGATGATCGGCTCGTACGCTTCGGCATTCGGTTGCGGGGTTCTTGATTCGTATTGAAGCGATGGACGTCCCGCCGGTTCGGGAGCGACAACCTTCTCACCTATCGCGGCAGTTTCCACATCGTCCAGCGCGTTCCAGTACACGTCTTCCTTGCGAGATTTCAGCTCGACATTCGCAGCAGCAATTCGCTGCTTCATCTGTTCGCTGAGCCGTTCAGCTTCCTCTCTCGTCGAAGTCGGCGCTGTGGTCGTCGGAACGACATAACTCCAGGTTCGTCCTTCCTCCCCGCTGGGATTTGGATTCTTCGGCGTCACCGGAACGGCGGTGCTCAGCCGCGGCGTGATGCCGAATCGTGATTGAAACCGCTGCCCCGGGAGCAGTGAAGGGTCGGCGCCCAACTGCCGGCCATTCCCGTCAGTCAAATAGACCCCCGTGCCCACCTGCGGTGCGATTTCCGTCGAAACATTGGGCGCGCTCCAGTTGAGCGTGCTGCTGTTGTTTAATGGTGCGACGGGAGTCCCCGCCGAAGTGGCCTGTGGGAGAAGTCCATCCTGCTGCTCGGAATCCACGATGATGCGCGGCGTGACCATCAACATAAGCGAATCATCACCGCTCGGCTGTCCCGCGGGCTGCTTGCCAAGCGCCTCAGATTGTTGCAAACGCCACAATTCGGTATTTGCAAGCTGGAAATCTGATCCAACCTGGGCTTCGAGTTGTTCTCCGCTCTTCACCGACGTTGTCTTGTTCGCATTCGGAATTGTGCCGTGGAACGCAATCACTTCCCCAAACCGCTTGTTCTTCGGATCATCAACCCGGTCATACGCCATGATCGCGACGAAGAGCGAGGCGGCGATGATCGTTCCCACAAGTGAGAGAATCGCGCGCCGCGACATCTTCGGACGGGAGACGGTGCCGTTCCGAGTCGCTGCATCGGCCGTTGAGTCTGAACGAATCACAACGGCGCCGTTTGACTGCAACGGTTCGAGCTCGCGCAGCGGCTCGCTGTCATACGCGGAATTGAGCACACCGATCGTTTCGCGGATCTCACCGACCGCCGCTCGCGCCTCGGGTGAAGAAGCGAGGAGTTGCTCAAGCTCTGCGCGCTCGGCGGGCTCGAGTTCGTCAAGCACATAAGCCGTCAAACGCGGATCGTCGGCGTCGAAGGAAGTCGATTGAGATTGCGACATCGTCAAACTCCACTGGCCATCTTGGGCCTGAATCTCGAATGCTTTTACTCCGTCGTCCGCATCCGCTCGCGGACCGTTTTCAGGCCGCGGTGGATGAGGAAGCCGACGTTGGTAACGGTCAGCCCGGTAATCTCACTGATTTCTCGATAACTGAGTCCGTTCTGGAACTTGAAGCGGATGACGGCCTGCTGGTTGGAGGGGAGTGCGTCGACGAACTCGAGAATTCGCAGGGCCGATTCCGATCGTTCCGCGGCCAGATCGGGAGAGAGGGCGGTGGCTTCCGTTCCACTGGCTTGTTCGTCGGCGAGCAGCGTCATGCGTCTTTCCTTGCGTCGCACGTCGAGCGCCTGGTTGCGGCAGACAGTGAAGAGCCACTCGGCCAGATGGCCGTCGACCCGTTCCTGCCCCTGGCTGCAGAGGCGCATGAAGGTTTCCTGAACGACATCCCGGGCGCGTTCAAAATCGCCGGTGATCCGCTGCGCATAGCGCATCAGCGGTGCTTCGTAGCGGTCGAGGGCGTCGCGAAACCAGTCGCGAGCGCCGGCCTCTCCGTGATTGCTCATCCGCCTGCCCGGGGTGCTTTTCGTGCTTCCGCCCTTTAGACGGCGGAGCGGGGCGGTTTGTTAGACGGAATCCGAAAATAATCTCGAAGACCGGCCATGACCAGTTTACGCGGACTTCCGCGCAGAGTGCACCGAGGCCACCGCTTGCACCAGTTGCGGGCCGACGACGTTCAGGGCGTAGGCGGTTTCGACTCGTCGGCGGCCGGCCACGCCGATCTGCCGGCGGAGGTGCGGCTCGCGGATGAGGCGTGCGATCGCACGATGCCAGTCGTCCCGGGTCGTCGCCAGAAATCCGTCATGCGCGTCGTGGATAATCTCGCGGTTCACACCGACCGGACTGCAGACGGCGGGGATGCCGAGGGCCATGTACTGGAGCGCCTTGAATCCGCACTTGCCGCGCGTCCAGGGATCATCGGGCAAGGGCATGAGGCCGATATCAAAAGTCGCCGCTTCGCTCACTTCCGTTTCCGCCGACCAGGGGATGAAGCGTCGCGGAACGTCCTTCAACAGCGAAAGCTCAATTCCATCGGGCGTATCCGAGATGATTCTGACGTCAATTCGCCCGGCAAATTGGGCGAGGACCGGCAGCACTGCATTGAGGTAGCTGTTGGTGCTCCGGCTTCCGGTCCAGCCGATGGTGATCGTCTCGCCGTCGCTGCTCGTGGAATTCGTTTTTGCTGACGGGTGGAATCGTTCGGTGTCGATTGCCGTCGGGATGATCTTCGCGGATCCGCCGGAGTTCGTCGCCTCTTCCGCGAGATACGAATTGCCGCAGATGACGAGATCGGCGGCCCGGCACATCGCGCGGAAGCGCGCGCGGCGTCGGCCATCGTCGGTTCCCGCGCTGTCATACATCACGGCGTCGTCAAGATCGTAGATGAGCCGTCGGGAACGCATCCGTGCGAATTTGAGCTCGGCCCAGCTCAGGAGCCGCTTCTGCAGAAAGACGACGTCGTATTTCGGCAGCTGCTGGAACTGTGCGAATCGCTTCCATGCGTTCTTCGAAAGGAGCGCCGTCTCAACTTCATGCCCCTGTTCCTCAAAGAAGCGGAGCATCTGCAGGACGCGGAAACGAAAGCTCGGCTTCGCCGCTCGGGTTGAAAGGAAAAGTATCTTCATCGCGTCAGCTTGGCCCGGTCTTTTTCTTACGAATTCGTCGTACGTTGGTGGCGACGGCGATTTCCCGCCACGCCGATTTCCAATTCCAGTTTCGTTGCTCGGCCGCGCCGAGATAGCTTTGCAGAAAGCGAAGTCGCGCCGTTCGGCCGATGTCTGATGCGTCGACAAGGCCGATTGCCAGTCGCGACAGGTCGCGGACGCGAGTTCTTCGCGATACGAATGGGAGGATCGAAGCGCCGTCGAGATCGATGACATAGGCGGCGACGTCGTCGTCCCGATCCTGCAGCAGAACGTTCCCCGGTTTGAGATCGCGATGTGCGACGTTCTGTGCGTGCATGCGGCCGATGAGTTCACCGAGGCGGCGTGCGGCTTTGTGCAAACGTCGCACACCGGCGCGCGGCTCAAAGGGACGGAGCAGACGGCCGAACTCCGCCGGGTGAGCTCCACCGGCGATCCATTCGGTGATCAAGTACGCATCGGCGCCGAGACTTGCACCGCGCGGCAGAATGACGGCGACGGGGCGCGCTGTCGGAATTCCGCGATGCAGGAATTCATGAGTCAGCCGCCAGGCGCGCAGCGGGCGGCTTGCCCGAAACAAGAGCGTCAGTTTCTTCAGCCAGTTTCGCCGGCGAACGCGCTTGTAGGCGACCGGAGTCATCTTGCCGTTGATCGGAAGCTCCGTACGCACAAGCAAAGCGCTTCGCCCGGCTTTGATCGTTTCGCGCACGCTGGTGCGAAACGGCATTTCCGGGAAATCGATCAGTCGAATGAGGCAGGCACGCGAAAGCTCGGGAATGGCATAACCGGTGCCGCGCGGACGAACGAGCTTGAGCGATTCGATGCGTGTTTCGGGAAGTGACGCGAGCTCGAAGTGCGGTCCGTGAGCCGACTGCTGTGACGCGGCGGTCGTCTGCGTCGGCTTTGATGTCGGCTCTGTCACGTCCGGTTCCTTCCGGGCACATCATCGGCGCACGGGCGCCCCCGCAGCTTCCAGCTGCGGTCCGGGATTCTACCGCTTTGTGAAATTGGGCAAAACAGCAGTTTGGCGAGGTGAACGACGCAGGTTAACCGTTGATGGAGACATGGTTAACGGCGAGGGGGTCGTAACCAGCAAGAATTCGAATCCGGCAGGAGCACAGAGATTTCTGTCGGTGCCCGCGAGTCAGAAGTGAACCGAATCAACGGGCTGCATAGACAGGAATGTCAGTGCCCCGAAATCGGACGTGAAATATCGCCTGCAGCTTGCACCGACCAAGACGCGAGTTACGCGCCGCTGAGTGATGCGAGCGGGCCGACGGCGGCGGTCGAGGTCGTTCGGAGCGGGTACTTCTTCAGCAGCTCTTCCAGATCGGCGACGGTGATTGATTGCAGCGTCTTGAGATCGTCTTCGACCGTGCGGTACTCACGGCGATACAGCCAGTTGCTGCCGAGAGACGAGAGCCGTCCCATCGGACGTTCGCTGCGAATGACGACGCGTGACGCGATCTTGCTTTTCGCCTGCGCGAGCTCTTCCTCGGTGATGCCGTTCTGATTCACCTCGGCATAGATTTTCTGCACGCGCTCGAGATTCTCTTCGGTCGATTCAGGATCGCAGCTGAGATATGTGACGTATGCACCCGAGCCTTCGTACTCGTTGTAGCCGAGGTCGGCCGCTTCCGCGTAACCGGGGTCGACAATTTCCCAGTACATCCGGCTGCCGGAATCATCGCCGACGATGACGCTGAGAAGTTCCGCGGCGTAGCGGAGCGGATCAGTGGCGGAAGGTGCAGCCGCGAGCTGCATCACGTGCTGATGTCCGCTCGATTCGCGCGTGACGACGCGCGTTCCGCCGAGCGGAGTGGCTTCTTGCGTTGTGCGCGGGGGGTTTCCGGCCGGCCAGTTGCCGCACCATTTCTCTGCGAGCGCCCGGACCTGGTCCCAAGTGGTGTTCCCGGCGACCGCAAGGACGATGTTGCCGGCGCGGTAACGTTCGCCGTGGTAGCGGCGCATCTGTTCCGATTGCAGCTCGCCGATACTCGACTTTGTTCCGAGAATGCTCTGGCCGAGGGGGTGCCCCGCGAAATGCGTCTGCATCGCGTTCTCATACGCGACGAAAGCGGGCTGATCCTCGTACATGCCGATCTCTTCGAGGATCACGTTCTTTTCCATGTCGAAGTCATCCTGCCTGAGCGACGGGCGGATGAGCGTGGCGAGCATTTCGAAGGCGCGCTCCATGTACTCGGGCAGCACGGCTCCGTAGAACAGCGTCACTTCTTCGCTGGTTGACGCGTTGTACTTCGCGCCGATTTCATCGAAGACGCGGTTCAGATCTTCCGCGGAGTACCGCTCGTCCCCTTTGAACGCCATGTGTTCGAGAAAATGGCTGACTCCCGAGACATCGGACGTTTCGTCGCGCGCTCCGGTCCGCACGAAGAATCCGATTGCGACCGAGAGAACGTTCGGATTGAGCTCGGCGACGACTTCCAGGCCGTTGGAGAGCGCTACGTTATGAAACTTCACAAGTCACCTCGAGTGGTGCCGGGCCGATCGTCACGATCGTGAAATCCCGCGGCGGATGCTTGCGGATGTGGTTGAGAATGGAATCGACCGAGAGTTCGTCGATGCGCTGCCGGACCTCGCTGAGCGACGTGACGCGTCCCAGGTGATACCAGTCGCGTGCAATCGACGACGAGCGGGAGAGTGTCGATTCCTGCTGCATGATGAGCGAGCTCTTTGCGCGGGCGCGGCAGCGTTCGAGCTCGTCCTCGCCGATTCCCTCCGAGAGCCGGAAGATCTCGCGGAGCGTGACGTCGAGCGTTTCCTGCGCCCGCTCCGCCGTGGTTCCGGCGTAGCAGAGAACGCGGGCATCGCTCTTGAGACTCGTAAGTGAAGCGTGCACCGAATAGCAAAGACCGCGCTTCTCGCGGACTTCCGTGAAGAGCCGCGAACTCATCCCGCCGCTCAGCACGCTGACCGCCGCCCATGCTTCGTAGTAGGCGGGGTCGCGGTAGGGAGCCTCAGGATAGGCGATTGCGATGTGGGTCTGCGTCGAATCGTGTTCGATATGATCCCGCGGCGGGCCGCTGGCGGAGGTTTTCACCACCGGGGTTTCAATCGGCTTCCAGCCGCCGAAGATTTCTTCGACGAGCTTTTTGATGGCCTTCGGATCGACATTTCCAGCGATGCCGAAGATCGCGCCGTTGGGGCGGAAGCAGCGTGTGTAATGCGCTCGGACCGAATCGGGTGTGATGGAATCGAGATCTTCCAGCGTCCCTTCGCTCGGCAGGCCCCAGGGGAGGTCGAAGCAGCGGCGCCGGAGCTCGATGATGATCTGCTGTCGCGGTTCATCTTCGAGAGCATGCAGAGTCTGTTCAACGCCGAGACGCGCGGCTTCGAACTGTTCGTCGGGAATGTGCGGCCGCTGAAGAATATCGCCGTAGATACGGAGCGCCTTCGGCAGGTTCGTGGCGAGCGTTGCACCGGTGAAGGTGATGTGCGCGGGGCCGACCGACTCATGCCGCTGCACGCCGAGGTTGTCGAGCGCGGAGGAGAGCTCCTTGCTGTCGAACTCTCCGGCGCCTCGGGTGAGGAGCTCGCAAAGAACGGTCGCGGAGCCGTTCTGCCCGACGGGATCGTGCACGCTTCCCGAGGGAACGAGAAGAGAAAACGACGCCGATTGCACATCCGCCATCGGTTCAATGACCAGGACCAACCCGTTGTCGAGTGTCGAGATCTGAATGTCCTGATCTTTCATCAGTCAGTTTTGTCCTCCGATGCGAAGTATTGCAGATCGCCTGGAAACGGACAAGCGGCTCATGGCGCAGCGGAAAGCAGGGATCCGCAGACTCATCCTCCATGGCAACCCTCAATTGCGGCCGGGTCAGGAGACCTCGCCAACACGCAGGGGAAGCATTCGCGGACCTGAAGCGGCAGGTCAGAAGCTGGTCGCGGGCTCAGCCTCGACGACTTTATACATCGTGCGTGCCTGCTCGAAACCGACGGAGCGGTAGAGTTCCACCGCGGGCGTGTTGTCGCTGGTCACTTCGAGGTAGACACGCCGAAGTCCGGCGCTGCGGAACCCTTCGAGCGATTTCAGCACCAGCGCCCGCCCGAGCCCCAGGCCTCGATGCTCCGGATGAACGCCGACATTCTGGACTGCGCCGATGTTCGCGGTGTGCGCGAGCCCCTGAATGGTGCCGCAGTCGAGCATTCCGCGACCGGTGTCGGAATCCTGCGTGATCAGCCAGGTTGCACTCGCCAGAAAGGTATCCTGCCGCGAAATCTCGTACATCAACCGCTGACAGCCGTT